>NZ_JBUEGC010000030.1:0-85301 GCF_054963655.1 Streptomyces sp. HSS9-12
TGCATTCCGGAGGTCTACTCAGGCGTAGCTTCGAGTCGTACGCTCCTTGGCCATGGACGCAAAGCTCCGGTACGGCCGGGCCTCGCTGGCAGCGAGCTTCTTTGCGCAGGGTGTGGTCTTCGCTCTGCTGGTGACGCGGATTCCGGCGATCCAGGACCGCTACCACCTGAGCGATGCCGTACTTCCGGTGTTCCTCGCGGCCGTGCCCGTCCTCGCCGGCGTGGGGAGCGTGGGTACCGAACACCTCGTCAAGCGGGTACAGCCCGGTGTCGTGCTCCGCTGGATCCAGCCCGTGGTCTGCCTCGCTCTGGCGGCGGTCGGGGCGGGAAGCGAAGTATGGCAACTGGCAGTGTGTCTCGGCCTGTTCGGGGTGGCCGTCGGCGGGCTCGATGCGTCGATGAACATGCTCGGGGTCAGCCTGCACCGGGCGTTCGGCCGCAGCATCATGCTCGGGTTCCACGCCGCGTACAGCTTCGGCGGCATTGTCGGAGCCTCGCTCGCCTGGTTGGGCGCCCATTGGGAGCTGCCCCTGTTGACGCTGTACGGGCCGGTGGTCGCGTTGCTCGTGCCCGCCGTACTGGCCGGCAGTCGCTGGTACGTCGACCAGGAGAAGGGGTCGACGGCCGGGGACAAGTCGGCCGCGGGGACGCAGCAGATCCCTGAGGTGGGCATGAAGTTGCTGCTGCCCCTGTGTCTGGTCATGGCCTGCGCCTATATAGGGGACTCGACCGTCTCCAACTGGAGTGCCAAGTATCTGCAGGACGTTCTCGGCAGTTCCGAACAACTCGCCACCGTCCCATACAACGTGTACATGGTGACCACGCTCCTTGGGCGAGCGGTCGGGGACCGCGGGGTGCGGCGCTTCGGGGCGGTCGCGGTGGTGCGGGGCGGAACCGTACTCGCTGCCGTCGGCTTCCTGGTGGTCGCCGGAGCGCCCGGCGCATGGGTGGGGATGCTCGGGTTCACGCTGCTGGGATTCGGTCTGTGCGTCATCGTGCCGCAGACTTTCGCGGCAGCCGGGCGGCTGTTTCCCGGGTCATCCGACACCGCCATAGCGCGGCTGAACATCTTCAACTACGTCGGGTTTCTGATCGGATCGCCGCTGGTCGGGGCGGTCGGTGATGTGCTGAGCTACCGCGGGGCGATGCTCGTGCCGATGGCGTTGGTGCTTGTGACACTGCTGTATGCCAGATCGTTCGGAGCTCGGCCCGCCCGATACGGTGATGTTCATGAGCGGCCGCGCACAGCTGATGTGGGACGAGGCAGTAACGGGCTATGACTTCGGGCCAGGGCACCCGATGGACCCGGTACGGCTGGCGCTGACCATGCGCCTGGTCGAGGCCTACGGGCTGGACCGGTCCATGAAGGTGGTGGCCGCCCAGTCCGCCGGGGACTCCACGCTGCGGCTCGTGCACCGCTCGGACTATGTGGACGCCGTACGCCGGATCTCTGCCGATCCCCTGTCCGCCGACGGCTCCTACGGGATCGGCACCGAGGACGACCCGGCCTTCGCGGGGATGCACGAGGCCTCGGCGCTGATCGCCGGGTTCTCTGTGGGCGCGGCCGAGGCGGTGTGGCGCAGCGAGGCGCTGCACGCGGTGAACTTCGCGGGCGGACTGCACCATGCGATGCCGGGCTCGGCGGCGGGGTTCTGCATCTACAACGACGCGGCGCTGGCGATCGCCCGGCTGCTGGAGCTGGGTGCGGAGCGGGTCGCGTATGTGGACGTGGATGTGCACCACGGCGACGGCGTGCAGGCGGCCTTCTGGGACGACCCGCGCGTACTGACCATTTCTCTCCATGAGCACCCCCGGACCCTTTTCCCGCAGACCGGCTGGCCTGAGGAGACGGGCGGTCCCGGAGCCGAGGGCGGCGCGGCGAACGTGGCTCTGCCGGCCGGGACGGGCGACGAGGGATGGCTGCGGGCCTTCCATGCGGTGGTGCCGGAGCTGCTGGGGGCGTTCCGGCCGCAGGTGCTGGTGACCCAGCATGGCGCGGACACCCACTTCGAGGATCCGCTCGCGCATCTGGCGGTCAGCCTGGACGCCCAGCGAGCCGTGGCCGAGGCGTGTCATGACCTGGCGCACACGTATGCGGAGGGGCGGTGGGTCGCTCTCGGCGGTGGCGGGTACGCGATCGTGGACGTCGTGCCCCGGTCGTGGACGCATCTGGTGTCGATCGTCGCGGGGCAGCCCATCCCGCCGGAGTCCGAGGTGCCGGACGAGTGGCGGCGGCAGGTGTATGCGCGGACGCGGCAGCCGGCGCCGCGCCGGATGACGGATGGCCGCCAGCCACGGTGGCGGGACTTCGTGGCTGCCGGGTACGACCCCGCCGACCGGCTGGACCAGGCGGTCCTCGCGACGCGGCGCGCGGTCTTCCCGGCGCATGGGCTGCTCCCGTAGACCGCGAGGAAACCGTTCAAGGCCGCCGCAGGTTACGCGAAGCTACGCCAACTGTGCGGTGAAATACGGTTTTACCGGCCACCAGGCACCTGGTGCGCCAGCATCGGCAGGGTGTTGAATGCTGCGCAGTTGCGTGCGCATCTGCTGTCGGCGCGCCTGGCTGGGCCCGTGGCCACGTCGCGGGAGAAGAGCCTGCGCAGCTATCGCCTGTTCGCCGCCCGTGATCCCCGCATGCTGCTCGGACTCGATCCGGAATGCTCATGGAGGCAGTCGGATCTGCTGCGGTTGATGGCCGACAGGTGTGGCGTCTCCGCCGACCCAACGCATATTTCCGGCCAGGATGTGATCGATCCCGACCGGACGATGGCTGCGCTCGACGCCTTCGCACGGCATCTGGCCGCGGCCGCCGATGCCCGGGCGCCGGTGCTGTTCGGCACCGGCCACCCCCACCCCCTCCTGGGTTTCTACGTCGCGTTGGCCGAAGCCCTCTCGGCGGCCGGGTGCCCCGTCCTCACACCCGCGCAGGGGCGGTCTGTCACGTTAACGACCCGATTCGGCGTACGTACGTACCAGCTCGGCTACGTACGAGGGGTCGCGATGGTGCGGGAACCCGGCGCGCGAGGCCAGGGGAGCGAGACCGGCGCACACACCCACTCGCCGCTACCGGTTCGGGTGGCCCTCGCCGCGGCGGCCGATTCCCGCGGCCCCCTCCCCGCACTCGTCATCGGCGACCATGGATGGGTCTGCGGAGCAGGTCAGCTGGGTATGGAGGCCATGGGTCTGGCCGACACCGACGATCCCGCGCTGTTCGTCGGCGAGGCGGAGGGGAGGGTGTCCGTGGCCGTCCCTGTTGATGACGGTCTGCGGTCCGAGTGCTACCAACCGCTCACGGACTATGTGCTCAATCGCGCATGTCTGTCACAGTAGGACCCCGATCGCAACCCTCTTCCCCACTCGCATCACACGCCCCTACCCTGGGGAGGGAGCGCACAGCGACGAAGAGTCATCGGAGGGGAAGCCGGTGCCCGTCATGTGCGGAAGGTTCAGGTGTGTCATGGCTGCT
Source organism: Streptomyces sp. HSS9-12 (assembly GCF_054963655.1). Taxonomy (NCBI): domain Bacteria; kingdom Bacillati; phylum Actinomycetota; class Actinomycetes; order Kitasatosporales; family Streptomycetaceae; genus Streptomyces; species Streptomyces sp. HSS9-12. The sequence goes on from NZ_JBUEGC010000030.1 coordinate 3,466, forward strand.
GGCGAGAGGCCTCTGAACGAGGTTCAGTTCCTGACTGTGGCAGAAGTCGCCACGGTGATGCGTGTGTCCAAGATGACCGTGTACCGCCTGGTGCACAGTGGTCATCTGCCTGCTATCCGGGTGGGGAGGTCTTTCCGCGTGCCGGAGCAGGCGGTCCACGATTACCTTCGCGAGTCCTACGTGGGGGTGGAGACCGCCTGAACGACGACCCTCGGATTACATTCCTCACTCGGCGCCCGGTAGTCTGAGCCGACGTAGGTCGTGTGGGCTCGGACGCCCCGCACCGAGTGAATCGAAGTGAGCGAGGGGTAGTCGTGGGCTCTGTTATCAAGAAGCGGCGCAAGCGGATGGCGAAGAAGAAGCACCGCAAGCTGCTCAAGCGCACTCGCGTGCAGCGTCGCAACAAGAAGTAAGCGACTGCTGAGCATGCATGCCGCCCTCCCGCCGAATGCCGGCGGGAGGGCGGCGTCGTCATTTCGGGCGCCGACCGTACGGCCGGAAAAGTAGCTCTATGCAGCTTGCGGTCACCACAGCGCAACATCCACCCGATACGGTGACCGATGGGGGATGGACGGGGGTGAGGGTCGAGGTCCCCCAGCTACCGCTGGGAGGTGCCCCCAGGAAGGAAGGCGCTGATCTTGGGCAAAGTCGTGCTCGTCACCGGTGTCGCCCGGCAGCTCGGAGGCCGCTTCGTACGTCGCATGCAACGAGAGCCCGAAGTCGACCGGGTGATCGGTGTGGACGCCGAACCGCCCGGGCACGATCTCGGCGACGCGGAGTTCGTCAAAGCCGATATCCGGCACCCCACCATCGGTAAGGTCCTCGCCGCGCACACGGTCGACACCGTCGTGCATCTGGACATCACCAGCACTCCACTGGGCACGCGCGGTAGCCGAGCGACCGTCAAGGAGACAAACGTCATCGGCACGATGCAGCTGCTCGGCGCGTGCCAGAAGGCGCCTTCGGTCGAGCGGCTCGTGATCAAGTCCAGCACCAGCGTGTACGGCTCGGCGCCGCGCGACCCCGCGGTCTTCACCGAGACCACCGCGGCCAAGTCGCTGCCCAGCGGCGGCTTCGCGAAGGACGCCATGGAGGTCGAGGGCTACGTCCGCGGCTTCGCTCGCCGGCGCCCCGACGTGGCGGTCAGCGTCCTGCGGTTCGCCAACATCCTCGGTCCGTGCGCCGACTCCCCGCTCGCCGACTACTTCTCCTTGCCCCTCCTGCCCACGGTTCTCGGCTACGATCCGCGGCTGCAGTTCGTCCACGAGGACGACGTCATCGATGTACTGTGCATCGCCTCCGCCGAGGCCCGCCGCGGCACCCTCAACAGCGGCACGTTCAACATCGCGGGTGACGGGGTACTGCTGCTGTCACAGGCTGCCCGGCGGCTGGGTCGGCCGACGGTGCCCGTACTGCTGCCGACCGTCACCTGGCTGGGGACCGCGCTGCGCGCCCTCGGCCTGTCCGACTTCTCTCCCGAACAGATCCGGCTTCTCACTCACGGCCGGGTCGTTGAGACGACGCAGATGCGCGAGACCCTTGGATTCGAGCCGAAGTTCACAACCGCGGAGACGTTCGCGGACTTCGCTCGCAGCCGCGGCCCCGGACTGATCCCGCCTGAGACCCTTGCCCGTACCGTCGAACGGCTCGCGGCGCTGGTGCCCGCGGCCCGCAGTGAGGAGCGCGCCTGACATGGCTGACGCCAAGGTCATCCCGTTCGGTGAGGAGCCCCGGTCGCGGCGCGGCAGAAACAGGCCGCCGAAGTCGGTGAGCGCCTCCGGCCGCAGGAACGGCTCGCTGACGCCCGTACCGGAGCAACTTCCCGCTGCTACGGGCACCGAGGAGCCGCAGGAGCAGCCGGCCGCTGGGAACTGGGGCGGCTGGGACCGACGGCTCGCGCACGGCTTGTCGTTTCTGCGTCGCCGGATCACCGGGGACTACGAGGTCGACGACTTCGGATACGACCAGGAGCTCACCGACCAGGTCCTGATGTCGCTGCTCCGCCCGGTGTACGAGAAGTACTTCCGGGTGGAGGTGAAGGGCATCGAGAACATCCCGGACAGTGGCGGCGCGCTCATCGTCGCCAACCACTCCGGGACGCTGCCGCTGGACGGCTTGATGCTGCAGGTCGCGGTGCACGACAACCACCCGGCGGGGCGCCATCTACGGCTGCTCGCCGCGGATCTCGTCTTCGTGCTGCCGGTCATCAATGAGCTGGCGCGCAAGGCCGGGCACACGCTGGCGTGTGCCGAGGATGCGCAGCGGCTGCTGGAGCGCGGTGAGGTGGTCGGCGTGATGCCCGAGGGCTTCAAGGGCGTCGGGAAGCCGTTCTCGGAGCGGTACAAGCTGCAGCGCTTCGGGCGCGGCGGATTTGTGTCGACGGCGCTGCGGGCCCGGGTGCCGATCGTGCCCTGCTCCATCGTCGGGGCGGAGGAGATCTACCCGATGATCGGGAACGCGAAGCTGCTGGCGCGGCTGCTGGGCTTCCCGTACTTCCCGATCACTCCGACGTTTCCCTGGCTGGGGCCGCTCGGGGTCGTACCGTTGCCGACCAAGTGGACGATTCAGTTCGGTGAGCCGATCCCGACCGACGACTATCCGGCTGAGGCGGCCGAGGATCCGATGCTGATGTTCAACCTGACCGATCAGGTGCGAGAAACGATTCAGCACACGTTGTACAAGCTGCTGGTGCAGCGGCGCTCGGTGTTCTTCTGAGTGGCGGTCTGCGGTGGTCGCTGGTGTTGGCTGGGCCCGTGGGCGGAACGGCAGCGGCGCTCGGTCCCCTCCGAGAGGACCGAGCGCCGCAGGTACTCGAGCGTTACTCCGCGTCGCCGCCGATGCCGAGGCCCGGAAGCAGGCCGGGCAGCAGCGGCGGGATGGTGACGTCCGGCTCGGGCCGCTTGTCTGCGTCGGCCGTGGAGGGAAGGACGCCGTGCGACGGTTCGATCAGATCGCCGGTACCGCCGATCAGACCGCTGTCGTGCTGCCGGGACTCCGAAGGCCGGGGCGAACCTGAGCCATGGTCCTGCCCCCTGGACGGGCTCTGCGAGGACGGCTGCGGCTGGTGGGACGATTGCCCCGACCACGACGGGCCGGTGGCGCCGGCGCTTGCCCGGGAACTCGCATCGCTCCCCGCAGTGGGCGGGAGCAGCGACTTCAGCGGACCGACCTCTTGGTCTATGGCGTCGAAGACCGAACTCACCTGGTCACTCACATCGGCGAGTTGCAGCGGCAGCCGCGAGCGCAGCTCGCGCCAACTGTCGCGGTGCGACCGGGAGAAGGACTCAAGCGCCTGGATCGGGCCCAGCGAGCCGTCGCGCTGGTACGCCGCGCTCAGCAGCCGGTGGCCCTCGGAGGCGTCGTGCCCCATGCCGGACAGGGTCTTGCGGATCTCGCTGACCGACTCGTGGTCGAGTTCGCCCGCGCGGCTTCGCTCCATGAGCCTGCGGGCTTCCTGCATCCGGGTCGACGCCTGGTCGAGGTAGATCGCACCGCGGTCGGAGTCGCCGTCCGCCATGCCGAGCTCAAGGTTTTCCATACCGCGCTTCAGCCCGTACAGCGAGTCGCCGGGCAGCGCGTTGGAGCTGGCCGCCGCCACACCGCTGAACGCGCCCGCCGCGACGCCGACCGTGAGGCCGCCTGCCGCGAGACCCTTCGACCAGCGGGAACGCGGCCGGAATGTCCGCAGCGGGCGCGCCCGGTGCGCGCCTTTCCGGGAGCGCTGCTCGGGAACCTGCGCACCGCCGGTCCCGGAGCGCTCGGCGAGCATCGCCTCCATGGCAGCCACCAGTTGGGCCCGCTGCACGGTCCTGACCTCGGGGTCCAACTGCGGCTTCGGCAGCTCGCCGAGCCCGTCCGCCAGAGCCAGCAGCCGTTCCTGCTCGGGGTCCGCCACCGGGGCTTCGGGCTGCTGGGTCGTCCGGTCCTGGGAGGCCTGGTCCTCCAGGGCCTGGGCGAAGGCGTTCGCCCGCCGGTGCGCCGATACGTTCGCGATCACGGGCGGCACCTCCTCTCGTCGTCACCTGCGACACCTGCGACTCCCCGAGTACTCGGGGCGGTTGCACACCTTGAGCGCTACCACTCGATCGAGTGAGAGGAAGCGAGCAAGGCGCGCCCACAGGGAGCCTGCAATCCCCCCAACGAGCAGCCCACCACTCGGTTACGCAGTCAGGGTGATTGAACCTGTGCGTCGTCAACCGCTCACCCTGTGTGGACGTGCATGCGCACAACAGGTGTGTTACGTGCCGTACGTCAGCGGGCGTCGTCCGGTAGGAGACGCGCCAGCGTACGTACGGCCCGGTACTGCAGAGTCTTGATCGCACCTTCGTTCTTCCCCATGACCCGGGCGGTCTCGGCCACCGACAGACCCTGGAGAAAGCGCAGGGTCACGCATTCCTGCTGCTGCGGGTTGAGCTTGCGCACGGCTTCCAGCAGGGCTGCGTTGGACAGGGACTCCAGGACCGAGTCCTCGGGGCTGCGCTCGACCTCGTTGGCGTCGAGCATCTCGCCCGTGGTGACCTCGAGACGGAACCGGCTGGATTTGAAGTGGTCGGCGACGAGGTTGCGGGCGATGGTCACAAGCCACGCCCCGAAGTCGCGGCCCTGCCAGGTGAAGGTCCCGATACGGCGCAGAGCCCGCAGAAACGTCTCGCTGGTGAGGTCCTCGGCCGTGGCCTTACCGCCTACGCGGTAGTAGATGTAGCGGTACACGGTGTCGGCGTACTGGTCGTAGAGGCGGCCGAAGGCCTCGGCCTCGCCGTCCTGGGCCCGCTCGACCAGGTCCATCATGCGACGGCTGTCGCTGTCGGCGGGGCGGCGGACGGTGCTGGGGCTGCTCCCGGCGGTGCGAGCGGAGGTGCCGGAGCCGCGGGTATGTCTGCCGGCGATCGCGGGGCTCCCGGCCAGGGCGTAGGCGGGGCTCGGGCGCGCCTCCCGGTGGTGGGCCCCCTGGTCCGGCCGGCCCAGGAGGCTGTTACCCCAGGCGGAGGGGCCGACCGGCCCGGCGGCAGGGACTAGCGCGGCGAAGGCAGGGACGGCGTACGCGGTGGGGACGATGCCGCGCAGGTGGTCGGCGACCGTTGCGCGGAGCGTAGCCAGGCCCGAGGCGTCAACCCCGACGTGTGGGTACACGGGACTCCCAGAGGCAGAGCTTCCATCACGTGCAGTGCGGAACCGTTCACCCGTCGTAGGGACGCGTGGGTACCGGTTTGCGTCTGAGGAGAATAACGCTTCGTAAAGGCGGCGCTACACCGAGTTGCTCAAATCGTCGATTCGGAACGCTCTGTTATGCGATGACGACCGAGCGGTCATCGAACGATGGATAGAAAATGATCACTTCTCTACGTGATCTGTTTGTTTCCCGGGCGTCTTGTGGCGATGCGGCGAAATTGGGACTGGCGGGAGCCGCGTGCCGATAAGAAAACGCGAATGCCCGCGCGTCGCCGGGGGTGTCGGCGACGGGCGGCGCCACGGGTGAAGGCCGTGTCAGCGGCGGTTACGCACTGTTGGTAGCGCTGCGCTACCGGCGGCGGCGCTGGAGGGCGACGGCAGCCGCGGCGCCTCCGGCCAGGGCACCGACCCCGGCCGCGGCCGGAATGCCGACCTTTGCCGCCTTCCGGCCCGTGCGGTAGTCGCGCAGCCGCCAGCCGTGCTCCCGGGCGTGCCTGCGCAGCCGGGTGTCCGGGTTGACCGCGTAGGGATGTCCGACGATCGAGAGCATCGGGATGTCGTTCGACGAATCGCTGTACGCCGCGCAGCGCGAGAGGTCCAGCCTCTCGGCCGCCGCCAGGGCCCGTACGGCTTCGGCTTTCGCGGGTCCGTGCAGCGGCTCGCCGACCAGCCGGCCGGTGTAGACGCCGTCGACGGACTCGGCGACCGTTCCGAGCGCGCCGGTCAGCCCCAGACGGCGGGCGATGATCGTGGCCGTCTCCACCGGGGCGGCGGTGACCAGCCAGACCTTCTGGCCCGCGTCGAGGTGGGCCTGGGCGAGAGCACGGGTGCCGGGCCAGATCCGCTCGGCCATGTACTCGTCGTAGATCTCCTCGCCCATCTCCATGAGTTCGCAGACGCGGTGGCCCTTGACGATGGACAGGGCGCTGTTGCGGGCGTCCTCCATATGGGCCGGGTCCTCGACGCCGGCCAGCCGGAACCAGGCCTGCTGCCAGGCGAAACGGGCCAGTTCGCGCTTGCGGAAGAACTTCCGCTTGTGCAGGCCGCGGCCGAAGTGGAAGAGCGCGGCGCCTTTCATGACGGTGTTGTCGAGGTCGAAGAAGGCGGCGGCCAGCGGGTCACCGGCGACGGGGAACTCCGGCTCGGCGGCCGGCTTGGCGCTCTCGCTCTCGAGCTGCTGCGAGGACTTACGGGCAGCCTCTGCGGCGGCCTCGCCCGCCAGCACGCTGCGTGCCGTGGCGGGGCGTCTGCGCGGGGTGAACCATCCCCATCGAAGGTGTGTCCCGAAGGGATTCCAACCGGGGAGGTTGTCGGGCGACGGGTGGGTCATGACGTGAGCATAGCCAGCTTGTTCGGTCTAACCGGAGCCGCGAGGATTCGGACGCGTGAACTTCACGCGTCCGCGCTGTTACCGGGGTGACGTACGGGCGTCGTGCGATGCGGAGCGTGTCGTGGCGTCAGGCGCCGAGCGCCTTGCGCAGCCGCTGCGGATCCACCCGCCAGAAGTCGTGCTGTTCGCCGTCGACGAGCACCACGGGGATCTGCTCCCAGTACGTGCGGTACAGCTCCTCGTCCTGCGTGATGTCCCGCTCGTCCCAGGAGGCGCCCACCTCCTCGCACACCGCGACGATCACCTTGCGGGCGTCGTCGCACAGGTGGCAGCCGGGCTTGCCGATCAGCGTGACGGTGCGGTCGGCGGGGCTCTTGCCGGGGGTGCGGCGCAGCAACGGACTCATAGCTGCATTGTGCAGCCCCCGCAGGGGTCCTGGGTTGGCCGAAAGTCGATTACCATCAGGGGGCCGATTTGGCGCGTTCGGGGGCATTGTGAATGAGGAGAGTGGCGCGTGCCCCGGCGGGCAGCTCAACGGGTGCGGACCTTCGACGGTTCCCCGGTCATGCGATCGAAGTGCGTGACGCCGGTCACTTTGGTCGGACAAAGCGGACACCATCTTTGTGCACGCGTTCACAAAGACATAGCCTGCTGTCGATGGGGTGGTTCTGGAACATGTGACCACCCGCAGCCCCGCTCTACCCGCAGGAGCACCGTGGCAACTGGCCGAACTCACCGACCGGCGACCCGAAGCCGAGGGATTCCCGAGGCCACCGTCGCCCGGCTTCCGCTGTATTTGCGCGCCCTGACCGCGCTCTCCGAACGCTCGGTACCCACGGTTTCGTCCGAGGAGCTTGCCGCCGCGGCGGGGGTCAACTCCGCGAAGCTGCGCAAGGACTTCTCCTACCTCGGCTCGTACGGCACCCGTGGTGTCGGCTACGACGTGGAGTACCTCGTCTACCAGATCTCGCGTGAGCTCGGTCTGACCCAGGACTGGCCGGTTGTGATCGTCGGTATCGGTAACCTCGGCGCCGCGCTCGCCAACTACGGGGGCTTCGCGTCCCGAGGCTTCCGGGTCGCAGCGCTGATCGACGCCGATCCGGCCATGACCGGCAAGCAGGTGGCGGGTCTGCCTGTCCGGCACAGCGACGACCTGGAGTCGATCATCAGCGGCAACGGCGTCTCCATCGGCGTCATCGCCACCCCGGCCGGTGCCGCCCAGCAGGTGTGCGACCGGCTCGTCGCCGCCGGTGTCACCAGCATTCTCAACTTCGCGCCGACCGTGCTGTCCGTGCCCGACGGCGTGGACGTACGCAAGGTCGACCTCTCCATAGAGCTGCAGATCCTGGCGTTCCACGAGCAGCGCAAGGCGGGCGAGGAGACCGCGGGTACGGGGCCCACCCCGCCGCCGGTCCGCGCCGGTGTCGAAAGCGTCGACCGAGTGGAGCGCGTCGAGAGCAGGAAGGGACCCGACGGGGACGTGCCCGCCGTGATGCCGGCATGAGTCTCCTGGTCGTCGGGCTGAGCCACCGCAGTGCACCGGTGAGCGTGCTGGAGCGGGCCGCTCTGGCCACCGGCACGCGGGCGAAGCTGCTGCAGGACGCCATGGCCGCCGAGCCCGCCACCGAGGCGGCCGTGCTGGCCACCTGCAACCGCATCGAGCTGTACGCCGACGTGGACAAGTTCCACGCCGGAGTCGCCGAGCTGTCCACGCTGCTCGCCGTACACAGCGGTGTGTGCCTGGAGGAGCTCACCCCGTACCTCTACGTCCACTACGAGGACCGGGCCGTCCACCACCTGTTCTCGGTGGCCTGCGGGCTGGACTCGATGGTCGTCGGCGAGGGCCAGATCCTCGGCCAGATAAAGGACGCCCTCGCGCTCGGCCAGGACCTGCACACCGCCGGGCGGCTGCTCAACGACCTCTTCCAGCAGGCGCTGCGCGTCGGCAAGCGCGCGCACAGCGAGACCGGCATCGACCGCGCCGGGCAGTCGCTGGTCACCTTCGGTCTCGAGCAGCTGGCCGAGGGCCGCCCCGTGGAGGAGTGGGCGGCCGGCAAGCGCGCACTGGTCATCGGAGCCGGCTCGATGTCCTCGCTGGCAGCGACCACACTCGCCCGAGCGGGAGTCGGGGAACTGGTGGTCGCCAACCGCACGCTCGAGCGGGCGGAGCGGCTGACGGCCGCGCTCGCCGAACAGACCGGTGACGGCCTGACCGCGCGCGCCGTCCCGATGGAGGAGGCCGCCGCCGAGCTGACGGCGGCGGACCTGACGATCTCCTGCACCGGCGCGACCGGGCTTGTCCTGGCCGGCGCGGACCTGGAAACGGCCGTCCGCCGTCGTACCGCCTCGGTCCAGGACGCGGAGGCGACCCCGCTGTACCTGCTCGACCTCGCCATGCCGCGGGACATCGACGCGGCCGCCCACCGCCTCGACGGTGTGCGCCTGGTGGACATCGAGACCCTTGCCGAGGCGTCCGCCGACGCGCCCATGGCCGCCGACGTCGACCAGGTCCGGAGCATCGTCTCCGCCGAGGTTGCCGCCTTCGGCGCCGCCCAGCGCGCCGCGCACATCACCCCGACCGTGGTCGCGCTGCGCACCATGGCCGCGGATGTCGTCGCCGGCGAGATCGCCCGGCTCGAGGGCCGCCTGCCCGGGCTGGACGACAAGCAGCGCGCCGAGATCACGCAGACCGTGCGCCGGGTCGTCGACAAGCTCCTGCACGCGCCCACCGTGCGGGTCAAGCAGCTCGCGGGGGAGCCCGGCGGCGCCGGATACGCGGACGCGCTGCGCGAACTCTTCGACCTCGACCCGCAGGCGGTCGCCGCCGTCAGCCGGGCCGATCTGAACGACCCCAAGCGAGGCGGGGTATGAACACCACAGCATCCACGGGCGCGCGGGACAGCAGGCCGCTGCGGCTCGGCACCCGGCGCAGCAAGCTCGCCATGGCCCAGTCCGGCCAGGTCGCCGAGGCGGTCCGGAAGGTCACCGGCCGTTCTGTCGAGCTGGTCGAGATCACCACGTACGGGGACACCTCCCGGGAGCACCTCGCCCAGATCGGCGGAAGCGGAGTCTTCGTTTCCGCGCTGCGTGATGCCCTGCTCACCGGTGAGATCGACTTCGCCGTGCACTCCCTGAAGGACCTGCCGACGGGCCAGCCCAAGGACCTGGTGCTCGCCGCGATACCGAAGCGGGAGGACCCGCGCGACGCGCTCGTCGCCCGCGACGGCCTCACCTTCGAGCAGCTGATCGCCTCCTCCTCGGAGCGCGCGGTGCGCATCGGCACCGGTTCCCCACGCCGCATGGCCCAGCTCAACGCCTGGGCCCGGTCGCTCGGCGGCCGGGTCGAGACCGTCCCGATCCGCGGCAACGTCGACACCCGCATCGGGTACGTGCGCGCCGGTGAGCTGGACGCCGTCGTGCTGGCCGCCGCCGGACTGACCCGGATCGGCCGTATCGACGAGGCCACCGAGAAGCTGCCCTTCGACGCCGTCCTGCCCGCCCCGGGCCAGGGCGCCCTCGCCATCGAGTGCACCGCGACGCACACCGTGCATGGCGCGGTACTCGCAGACCGGCTCGCCGAACTCGACGACCCGTACACCCGGGCCGCCGTGACGGCCGAGCGTTCCCTGCTCGCTGCCCTGGAGGCCGGTTGCAGTGCGCCCGTGGGCGCCCTGGCCGACCTTCTGGCCGACGGGCAGGTTGTCACCGAAATGCGCCTGCGCGGCGTTGTCGGCACCACCGACGGCACCACGCTGGTGCAGCTGTCCACCACCGGTCCCGTACCCGCGTCTCATGACGACGCTCTCGCACTCGGTCGCGAACTCGCCGCCGACATGCTTGCCAAGGGTGCGGCCGGTCTTATGGGGGAGCGAGCACTTTGAGCCCCACCACCGCAAGAGTTGATCAAGCACAGCACTCTGCTCTCGGTCACGTCACCTTCCTCGGTGCCGGACCCGGAGATCCGGGACTGCTGACGCTGCGCGCCGTGGATGCGCTGGCCCAGGCGGACGTGCTGGTCGCCGACCCGCAGGTGCTCGACGTGGTGCGTAAGCACGCGAGGGCAGGCGTGGACATCGCGCAGCCCGAGCATGACGAACCGTCAACTTCCCTGGCGACGCCCGCGCGGGGAGACACCGCCAATCTTGTCATGGCGGCCGCGCGGGGCGGCAAGCGGGTGGTGCGTGCGGTCAGTGGCGACCCCGGGCTGGACGGGAACTCCACCGGCGAGATGCTCCTGTGCGCCGCCGAGGGCATCCCGTTCGAGGTGGTGCCGGGTGTCGCTACCGCCGTGGGCGTGCCCGCGTACGCCGGTGTGCCGCTGCGCTCCGCCGAGGGCGCCGACGTGCGCTTCATCGACGCCAGGACCGCCTCCGAGCGCTGCTGGACCGAGGTCGGCGCCAGCGACGCCACCGCCGTCGTCTCCACCACGCTGGAGTCGGTGGCAGCGGCCGCGGGCGAGCTGGTGGCGGCGGGCCGCAAGCCCGACACCCCGCTGACCGTCACGGTCGCCGGTACGACCACCCGCCAGCGCACCTGGACCGCCACGCTCGGCACCATCGCCCAGGTGCTCAAGGCGGCCAAGGTGCTGCCGTCGCCGGACGGTGCGCAGCCGGTCATAGCCGTGGTTGGCGAGCACAGCGCCGCGGCGCAGCGCGACCAGCTGTCGTGGTTCGAGTCCAAGCCGCTGTTCGGCTGGAAGGTCCTGGTGCCGCGCACCAAGGAGCAGGCCGCTTCGCTCTCCGACCAGCTCCGTTCGTACGGTGCCGTGCCGCACGAGGTGCCCACCATCGCCGTTGAACCGCCGCGCACCCCGCAGCAGATGGAGCGCGCGGTCAAGGGCCTGGTCACCGGCCGCTACGAGTGGATCGCCTTCACCTCGGTGAACGCCGTGAAGGCGGTGCGCGAGAAGTTCGAGGAGTACGGGCTCGACGCCCGTGCCTTCGCCGGGATCAAGGTCGCGGCCGTGGGCGAGCAGACCGCGAAGGCCCTGGTGGACTTCGGTGTGAAGCCCGACCTCGTACCGTCCGGTGAGCAGTCGGCGGCCGGCCTGCTGGAGGACTGGCCGCCCTACGACCCGGTCTTCGACCCGATCGACCGTGTCTTCCTGCCGCGTGCCGACATCGCCACCGAGACGCTGGTGGCGGGTCTGATCGAGCTCGGGTGGGAGGTCGACGACGTGACCGCGTACCGGACCGTGCGCGCCTCGCCGCCGCCGGCCGAGACCCGCGAGGCGATCAAGGGCGGAGGCTTCGACGCCGTACTGTTCACCTCCTCCAGCACGGTGCGGAACCTCGTCGGTATCGCCGGCAAGCCGCACAATGTCACAGTCATCGCCTGTATCGGCCCGGCCACCGCCAAGACGGCGGAGGAGCACGGCCTGCGCGTGGACGTCCTGTCGCCCGAGCCGTCGGTGCACAGGCTCGCCGAGGCCCTGGCCGAGTTCGGCGCCCAGCGCCGGGCAGCCGCGATCGAGGCGGGCGAGCACGTCACCAGGCCGAGCGAGCGCCGGCCCGGATCGCGCAGGAGGCGCAGTTGAGCAGCACGTACGGTTCCTTCCCCGGGGCGCGGCCGCGGCGGCTGCGTACCACGCCCGCCATGCGGCGGATGGTCGCCGAGACCCGGCTGCACCCGGCCGAGCTGATCCTTCCCGCGTTCGTACGGGAGGGCATCGGCGAGCCGGTGCCGGTCTCCACCATGCCGGGCGTCGTGCAGCACACGCGCGACACGCTGCGGAGGGCCGCGGCCGAGGCCGTGGCGGCGGGCGTGGGCGGGATCATGCTGTTCGGGGTGCCCGAGGAGGGGAAGAAGGACGCTCTGGGCTCGCAGGGGACCGACCCGAAGGGGATCCTGCAGCTGGCGATCCGGGACGTGCGGGCCGAGGTCGGCGACGACCTGGTCATCATGTCGGACCTGTGCCTGGACGAGTTCACCGACCACGGCCACTGCGGCGTGCTCGACGACGACGGGCGGGTGGACAACGACGCGACGCTGGAGCGCTACGCCGAGATGGCGCGGGTGCAGGCGGACGCGGGCGTCCATGTGGTGGGACCCAGCGGGATGATGGACGGTCAGGTGCGGGTCATCCGCCAGTCCCTGGACGGCATCGGCCACCAGGATGTGGCGATCCTCGCCTACACCGCCAAGTACTCCTCCGCCTTCTACGGCCCTTTCCGCGAGGCGGTGGGCTCCTCGCTGAAGGGCGACCGCAAGACCTATCAGCAGGATCCGGCGAACGCCCGTGAGGCCCTGCGTGAGTTGGCGCTCGACCTCGAAGAGGGCGCCGACATGGTGATGGTCAAGCCGGCGCTGCCGTACCTGGACATCCTGCAGCGGGTCGCGGAGGCGTCGGACGTGCCGGTCGCCGCGTACCAGATCTCCGGTGAGTACGCGATGGTCGAGGCCGCCGCGGCCAACGGCTGGATCGACCGCGACCGCGCGATCATGGAGACCCTGACCGGCATCAAGCGCGCCGGTGCGAACATGATCCTCACGTACTGGGCAACGGAGGTCGCCCAGCGGCTCTGAGGAGCCTGATGGCTCGTCCGCAGGCAAGCGGTAAGCCCCGTCGGCAATGGCTGACGGGGCTTACGTGTACTTCTGCTGGGGGCCTCCGAAGCCGGAGGGCCTGTTGGCGCGGTCAGTCACGCAGAAGCGCGTCGACCTCCAGCTCGACCTTGGCGCCGATCGATTCGGGAAGGACGAAGGACTCCCCGGGGCGGTACACCGAGCGGACGCGGTACTCGCCGTCGCGGGGGTCGGTGAGGAGGATCGCCTCGTTGTGCTTACGGTCACCGATCACGTAGGCAGGGACGCCGGCGGCGGCGTAGTGATCGGGCTTGGTGTGGAGATCGGTGCGCCAGTTCGATGAGGTGATCTCGAGGACCAGGCGGAAGACCGCCGGATCGAGGCAGTTGTACTCGGTCATGTGGTCGCGGTGGTCGGCATCCACGATCGACAGATCTGGGATGGCGTAGTCATCGTCGCCGGTCGGTAGCCAGATGCCCACGGCCTGGACGACGCGTGTTTCGCCGGCATGCAGGGCGGACAACGCAAGCGTCAGGTCGGTGAGCGACACCGCGTGCGGCGGATCGGCTGGCGGCCTCACGATGAGCTGTCCTCCGAGGATCTCTGCCCGGTGCCCCGGAAGGTTCTGGAACACCATCTCAGCGATGTCAAGGAGGCTGACCGCCTCCGGTGCGGACCGGACCGGGCGCTCCGGGGCAAGCGTCATGTCGCTCCTCCTGTCTGCCTCGTTGGCCACGGGACCTCGCCTCAATCGTAGGAGTTGTCTCATTCGCCAGAATCGATTCTGCCGCTCGGAACCCGAAAAAACAGTGATCCCACTTCACGGCGCCGTAGAGCGCTGTGCCCCTCACCGCGGGCTGCGGTAAGGGGCACACTGCCATGGCGCGGACCTGTTACAGCCGCTCGGGCGTGCGGATGCCCAGCAGGGCCATTCCCTGCCGGAGGGTGCGGGCGGTGACGTCGCACAGGAACAGGCGGTTCTCGACCTGGGCCTGGCCGCCCTCCGCCTTCAGGACCGGGCACTGGTCGTAGAAGGTGGTGTACTTCGAGGCCAGCCCGTACAGGTACGCGGCCAGCTTGTGCGGCTCGTAGGTCTCGGCGACGCTCGCCAGGGTCTCGGCGAACTCGTCCAGGTGCAGGCCCAGTGCGCGCTCCGCGGGCTCCAGCGGCAGCTCCGGGTGCGCGGCCGGCCGCACGTCGCCCGCCTTGCGGAGGATCGACTGGATACGGGCGTACGCGTACTGGAGGTACACGGAGGTGTCGCCGTTGAGGGACACCATCTGGTCCAGGTCGAACTTGTAGTCCCGGGACGCCGAGGTCGACAGGTCCGCGTACTTCACCGCGCCGATGCCGACCTGGGCGCCGCGCTCGGCGATCTCCTCCTCCGTCAGGCCGAGGTTCTCGCTCTTGTCGCGGACGACCGCCACGGCCCGGTCGATGGCCTCGTCGAGCAGGTCCACCAGCCGTACGGTCTCGCCCTCACGCGTCTTGAACGGCTTGCCGTCCTTGCCCAGGACCGTGCCGAAGGCGAGCTGGACCGCCTTGACGCCGTCGCCCAGCCAGCCCGCCCGGCGGGCGGTCTCGAAGACCATCCGGAAGTGCAGGGCCTGGCGGGCGTCGACGACGTAGATCAGGCTGTCGGCCTTGAGGTTGAAGACCCGGTCGCGGATCGCCGACAGGTCGGTGGCCGCATAGCCGTAGCCGCCGTCGGACTTCTGCACGATCAGCGGGACCGGGTTGCCCTCCGGGCCCTTGATGTCGTCGAAGAACACGCACAGCGCGCCCTCCGAGCGGACGGCGACCCCCGACTCCTCCAGCAGCCGACAGGTCTCGGCGAGCATGTCGTTGTAGCCGGACTCGCCGACGACGTCCTCGTCGTGGATGTCCATGTCGAGCTTGTCGAAGACCGAGTAGAAGTAGATCTTCGACTCGTCGACGAACCGCTGCCAGAGCGCGACCGTCTCCGCGTCCCCGGCCTGCAGGTCCACCACCCGGCGGCGAGCCCGTTCCTTGAACGCCTCGTCGGAGTCGAACAGCGCGCGCGAGGCCTTGTACAGGCGGCCCAGGTTCGACATGGCCTCCTCGCCGGAGGCCTCCTCGCCCTTCTTGTGGTCCAGCTCGTGCGGGTGCTCGATCAGGTACTGGATGAGCATGCCGAACTGGGTGCCCCAGTCGCCGATGTGGTGGCGGCGGACGACCTGCTCGCCGGTGAACTCCAGGATCTTGACGACGGCGTCGCCGATGACGGCGGAGCGCAGATGGCCGACGTGCATCTCCTTCGCCACGTTCGGCTGGGCGTAGTCGATGACGGTCGTCCCCGGGCGCTCGGCGTACGGCACGCCGAGCCGGTCGTCGGCGGCGCGGGCCGCAAGGTTCTGGGTGAGCGCCCGGTCGGTGACGTTGATGTTGAGGAACCCGGGCCCGGAGACCTCCACCTCCGCCAGCACGTCATCGGCCGGCAGGCCGGCGACGACCTTGGCCGCCAGCTCGCGCGGGTTGCCCTTCAGCTTCTTCGCGAGCCCCAGCACCCCGTTGGCCTGGAAGTCCGCTCGGTCGCTTCGGCGCAGCAGCGGGTCGGCGGCACCGGCCTCCGGCAGGGCAGCCGAGAGGGCGTCCGCGACACGCTGGTGGACCGTAGCGGCAAGGGAAGGGACCGAGGCCATGGGATGGGTGCCATTCCTTGAGAGAGACAGTTACGGATTCCCGCCAGTATCCCACGGCACAGGTACCCCTCCGGGGTCTGGGAGAATGGGAGAGCCAGCTTTCGAGGAAGGATGTGCCGATCGTGGCTCAGAGCACCGAGGCCGACTGGGTCTCCCGTTTCGCGGACGAGGTCATTGCCGAGGCGGAGCGTCGCGCCCCCGGCAAACCGATCGTCTGCGCCTCGGGCCTCAGCCCCTCCGGCCCGATCCACCTCGGCAACCTGCGCGAGGTCATGACCCCGCACCTCGTCGCGGACGAGATCCGCCGCCGCGGGCATGAGGTCGTGCACATCCTGTCCTGGGACGACTACGACCGGTTCCGCAAGGTCCCGGCCGGTATCGACCCGTCCTGGGCGGAGCACATCGGCAAGCCGCTGACCTCCGTCCCGGCCCCGCCCGGCAGTGAGTACCCGAACTGGGCCGAGCACTTCAAGGCGCCGATGATCAAGGCGCTGGAGGAGCTGGGCATCGAGGTCCGGGGCATCAGCCAGACCGAGAAGTACACCTCCGGTGCCTACCGTGAGCAGATCCTGCTCGCGATGCGCGAGCGCGGGCGGATCGACGCCGTCCTCGACCGCTACCGGACCAAGGACAAGGGCGCTGCGAAGAAGCAGCAGCAGAAGGGCAAGCTCGACGAGGCCGACGCCGCGGCCGCGGAGGCCGCGGCCGAGGGCTCCGGTGCGGCCGGCGAGGACGACGGCAGCGGCACCGCGGGCTACTTCCCGTACAAGCCCTACTGCAGCGCCTGCGAGCGCGACCTGACCACGGTCACGGCGTACGACGACGAGACCACCGAGCTGACCTACACCTGCCAGTGCGGATTCACCGAGACCGTCCGGCTCTCGGAGCACAACCGCGGCAAGCTGGTGTGGAAGGTCGACTGGCCCATGCGCTGGGCGTACGAGGGCGTGATGTTCGAGCCGTCGGGCGTCGACCACCAGTCGCCCGGCTCGTCCTTCGTCGTCGGCGGCCAGATCGTGAAGGAGATCTTCGGCGGCGAGCAGCCCATCGGCCCGATGTACGCCTTCGTCGGCATCAGCGGCATGGCCAAGATGTCGTCGTCGAAGGGCGGCGTGCCGACCCCGGCCGACGCGCTGGAGATCATGGAGGCGCCGCTGCTGCGCTGGCTGTACGCGCGGCGCCGGCCGAACCAGTCCTTCAAGGTCGCCTTCGACCAGGAGATCCAGCGCACCTACGACGAGTGGGACGCGCTGAAGCGGAAGATCGCCGATGGCACGGCGCAGCCGGCAGACGTGGCCGCCTACACCCGCGCCACCAGCACCGCCGCCGGTGAGCTGCCGCGCACGCCGCGCCCGCTGCCGTACCGCACGCTCGCCTCGGTCGTCGACATCACCACCGGCCACGACGAGCAGACCCTGCGCATCCTGCGCGACCTCGACCCGAAGAACCCCGTCACGTCCCTGGACGAGGCCCGGCCGCGGCTCGACCGCGCCGAGCGGTGGATCAACACCCAGGTCCCGGCCGAGCAGCGCACGCGGGTCCGGGAGGAGCCGGACACCGAGCTGCTCGCCTCGCTCGGCGACCATGAACGGGAGTCGCTGCGGCTGCTGCTGGACGGGCTCGACGACCACTGGTCGCTGGACGGGCTGACGACGCTCGTCTACGGCGTGCCGAAGATCCAGGCCGGGCTGACGCCCGACGCCAAGCCGACGCCGGAGCTGAAGATCGCGCAGCGGTCGTTCTTCGCGCTGCTGTACCACCTGCTGGTCGGGCGGGACACCGGGCCGCGGCTGCCCACGCTGCTGCTCGCGGTCGGGGCGGACCGGGTGCGCAAGCTGCTGGGCGCCTAGTCCGTACGGCCGCACAGGGCGCTGTACGAAGGGCCGCCACCCTGGGGGATGGCGGCCCTTCGGGCGTTGTCCGGATCAGCTGGTACCGATCAGGGGGTGTGCTCGCTCTGCATCTCCATGCGGAGCCGGGCGCGGAACTCGCGGGTGTAGCGCAGCAGGTAGTTCTCGCTCAGCGGGCCTCCGCTGCGGCCTGTGACGCCGTAGTGGTCCAGCAGATAGCGGGCGAAGCGCCGGGAGTCGGGGAAGTCGCCGTACTCGGCCACGTAGCGGCGGTACGCCTCGAAGTACGCCTCGTCGCGCGGCACGTCGTCCGGCAGCCCCGCGACCGGGCCCTCCGCTTCGGAGTCGGGGTCGGACTCCGCGGCGGGAGCGGGCTCGGCGGGCAGGTCCGGCCCGGGTGCGGCTGCCCGCTGCTGCGGTACGTACGGGCCGGCGGCGGCCGCGTAACCGTTGAGCTGTGCGTTGCCCAGGGCACGCACACGCCCGGGCGAGACGGGCACCGTCACCTGCGGGGAGCTCGGGGCTTCCGTTGCGTATGCCGCGGCCGCCTGCCCCGAGGGCGAGGGCTGCTCATGGGCGCTCGGATGTTCCACGGCGCCCTGGCCGGCGTAGGCGTCGCCGCCCGTGGGCAGCTCTTCCGGATGCGGCCTGCCGCCGTCCGCCACGTCACCGCCGCCGGTCTGCCCGGTGTCGGCACCCGGCTGCGGTTGCCCGGCGGGCAGCGCGGCCCGCTCGCCGCGGCTGGGCGGGGCCTGGACGGCTCCGGCAGCGGGGCCCGGCGGGATGAGGGCCGGTTCGATGCCGGCGGCTGCCAGACCGGCCGGTCCCGTCTCCGACAGCGGCACCCCGTAGCGCGCCAGCCGCAGCGGCATCAGCGACTCCACCGGCGCCTTGCGGCGCCAGGAGCGCCCGTAGCGGGCGCGCAGCCGGGCCTGGTAGACCAAGCGGTCCTGCTCCAGCTTGATGACCTCGTCGTAGGACCGCAGCTCCCACAGCTTCATCCGTCGCCAGAGCCGGAAGGTGGAGGGGAAGGCGAGCAGCCAGCGGGCCACGCGGACCGACTCCATGTGCCGGTCGGCGGTGATGTCGGCGATCCGGCCGATCGCGTGCCGGGCGGCTTCCACGGCGACCACGAAGAGGACCGGGATCACGGCGTGCATGCCGACGCCCAGCGGGTCCGGCCAGGCCGCCGCGCCGTTGAAGGCGATCGTCGCGACGGTCAGCAGCCAGGCGGCCTGCCGCAACAGCGGGAAGGGGATCCGGATCCAGGTCAGCAGCAGATCCAGGGCCAGCAGGACGACGATCCCGGCGTCGATGCCGATGGGGAAGAACAGGGAGAAGGTGCCAAAGCCCTTTCTCTCGGCGAGTTCGCGCACGGCGGCGTACGAACCGGCGAAGCCGATCGCGGCGATCACCATCGCCCCCGCGACGACCACGCCGATGAGTATTCGGTGCGTGCGTGTCATCTGCACTGGTGGCCACCTCGCAAGGTTGACGGGGCGAGCCCACGGCGGGTTCGGCGGGGGTACGGCCCGTGGCGGAGCCGCTGGCAGGCTCGGCCTCCCCCGGGAGAGTGCAGTGTCGCGGCCACCCGCGAACCCCTTCCACCGTCGGCAACTGGCGCCGCACAGCCTGGCACACCCATACGGGCGCCGGTGCCCGGGTCCGCCATCGGACCCGGGCACCGGTGAAAGAATCAGGGGCTCAAGGAGCTCCGGGAGCTCACTTGTTCGCCTTGGCAACAGCGGCGACGACCTGCTTCGTCGCAGCCGCGGCGTCCTTCAGCAGCTTGTCGGGGTCGGGGGACTTCGCGTCCTCGTACCCGGCGCCGTTGTAGTTGAGCGTGATGACGACATTGGCCGTACGCGCCACGACCGTCTGGTTCTTGTAGAGGTCGCCGCCCTTCTTCAGGTCGTAGCGCACGGTGGTCGCCTCGTCGCCGATGCCGGCGCCCGGGCCGGACTTGAGGCTCTTGGCGCCCTTTGTCGACTTCACACTGGTGACCTGCTTGCCGTAGTAGTCGTGGGCGCGCTCCTCGCCACTGCCGAGGGTGGGGTCGGACTCGAAGCGCTGGAGCGAGACGTCCAGCCAGCGGTACTGGAAGCCGTTGAGGCCGTTCCAGGAGCAGCTGGTGCGGAGGGCGGCGTTGCTGGACGTGCCGGTGGTGCCGGAGGTGTTCTTCGCCTTCGGCACGAGCTTCGTGACGGTGTCCTTCGGCAGCGTCGAGCAGGACCGCGGCAGGTCGGCGAACTTCGCGGCTGCCACGGTCGGCGAGGCGCTCGGCTTCGCGGGCTTCGACGCGGCGTCGTCCGTTGCGGAGCCGCCGGACTTGGAGGAGCAGCCGGCGACGAGCATCACTGGTACGACGGCTGCGCATGCGAGGAGGCGGGTATGTCGGGTTGGTGAATGCATGGTTCCTTCGCTCATTCGTCGTCCTTGGTCGGCCATGGGGCCTTCGCCAGATTATTCGCTCAGGTGTCCGGCCAGTTCGTGGGCCAGTCGCTGGGCCTTGTTCTGCAGGTCCTGGCTGAGGGGGAGGGCCGACTGGTCGGCCGTCGTCGACCACGCGTCGTACTCGACGGTGACGATGACGTTCGACGACCGGAAGACAAGCGTGATGTCGCGGTGCACGCCCGAGTCTCCGGTGACGAGGCGGTCGTCGAGGAATGCGGCGTCGCCGAGACCGTCGAGTGAGCGAGGGGAAGTGTTGAGGTCCTTGCTTTTCGTGGTGCCGGACGACTCGAACGGCGACACTTCCTCATGGTCCTTGTCACCTTTGCCCTTGCCGGGCGAGGACGCGGACGCGGTGTTGCTGGGGGAGGCGGAGGGTATGTCCGCGGCGGCCGCCTTCCGCCCGTACAGCTGCTGGGCGCGGTCGTCATCGCTGACGGCGGGGTCGTACGACACCACGCGCTCGAAGTCGATGTTGAGGTGGCGGGTGCCCTGCGGTGACTCGGCCGTCCAGCGGCAGCCGACACGGCGGTCGGTGTCGTAGGTGATCGCGGACTGGCCCTTGTACCCCTCTTCTTGCTGCTGCTTGTCGAGGGAGTCCAGGCCGGGCAGCAGCGACTGCAGGGTGGCATGGCCCATGGCGCCGCACGGCTCGGGGAGGGTCCGGTATTTACCGGGCTCGGCCGACTGCTGGGTGGCGGAGGGGTCACCGGCCTTGGAGTCGCCTGCGCTGCTGCCGCCAGGACTGTCGGTGCAGCCGCTGAGGACCGCGCTGAGCAGGGCGGCCGCGAGCGCGGCACATGGGAGGTAACCCCTTCGCTGCACGGTCCCCGGCTCCCTTCGGACGAATATCTGGTTGCCGCCGGTCGGCGGCCGCCGGAAACAATGTGTATCGCACGCGCTGCCGCGCCCGCCGGTTCACTGTCCCGAATCGGGTGACTGGTCCAGCTTTTGCGTTTTCTGTCTTATCGGGGGATCGGGCAACTGATGTCGTATACCGAAGTGCCCGGCGCACGGGTGCCTATTCGGATGTGGACGGACCCGGCGGCGGTCGAGGGCGCGGCGATGCAGCAGCTCCGGAACGTCGCGACACTGCCGTGGATGTCGCGCTGCGACCGGTCGTGACCTTGATCGCGCACGCGCGCGATCAACACCCCCCACTGACAGCCGCGCGCTTTCGACCGGTCGATGCGCCCCTACGCGCGAGTGGCGCGTCGCTGTGCGCTCGGCGTAGACGATGCTCCGCAGCGTCGAGCGGGCGATCGGGTGATTGCGTACGAGCTGCGGGGCGATCCGCTCGGCGGTCTCCAACTCGGCGAGCGCCTTGTCTCGGTTGCCGTCCCACAGCCACGCCCGGGCGAGGTCCATGTGAGGTGTCCCCGCCGGGAGTTGGGGAGTGCGGCGACCAACTCGGGGCTCGTACGGTGGGTGAAGGCTCGCAAGTGCTCCTCGAGCCGGTCCAGCAGGGCCCGTTCACCGCCATCGGCACGATCCGCAGATATCACGTTCAGGATCCAAGCAACGCATCGGGCGGCCTGCCACCGAATTGACCCCCGCCGGTCCGGTGGGTCAGATCTCGCGGTGCACCTTGGTGTTGGAGGCCTGGGCGCGGGGCCGGACCACCAGGAGGTCGATGTTGACGTGGGAGGGGCGGGTGACCGCCCAGGCGATGGTGTCCGCCACGTCGTCGGCGGTCAGCGGCTCGGCGACGCCCGCGTAGACCGCGGCCGCCTTCTCCTGGTCGCCGCGGAACCGGGTCACCGCGAACTCGTCGGTCTTGACCATGCCGGGGGCGATCTCGATGACGCGGACCGGGTCGCCGCACAGCTCCAGGCGCAGGGTCTCGGCGATGGTGCGCGCCGCGTGCTTGGCCGCCACGTAACCGCCGCCGCCCTCGTACGGTGCATGGGCCGCGGTGGAGGAGACGATCACGACCGTGCCGTCCCCGGAGGCGGTGAGGGCCGGGAGCAGCGCCTGGGTGGCGTGCAGCACGCCGAGCACGTTGACCTCGTACATCGTGCGCCAGTCGGCCGGGTCGGCGGTGGCGACGGGGTCGGCCCCGAGGGCCCCGCCCGCGTTGTTCACCAGGACATCGCAGCGGTCGAGGGTGGCGGCGAAGGCGTCTACGGCGGCGCGGTCGGTGACGTCCAGGGCGTACGGGACGGCTTCGTGGCCCGCTGCCGTCAGCTCGGCGGCCAGGGCCTCGATCCGGTCCTTGCGGCGTGCCGTGAGCACCACGCGGTAGCCGGCCGAGGCCAGTCGCCGGGCGGTCGCGGCGCCGATCCCGCTGCTCGCGCCGGTGACGACTGCGGTACGGGAGGTGGTCATGTGCTCTCCTCGGGGCGGCTTGGTGATCCGTACCGCAGCATAGGCGGACATCAGTGCTGTCGCGGCAGGTACATGATCACCGGTCGTCGGCTCCGGGCCTGCGGGTGAGCGCGGCGCTCAGGGCTCCGCGCTCGGTCGTCGGCTCGGGGCCGGCGGGTGGGCGCGGTGCTCAGGGCTCCGCGCGCCGGGCGAGACCGCCAGGCGACGCAGCCGTCGGGGGCAGGCGGCAGGGTGCGGCGGCCGCCGGGTCCGGGTCGACCCGACGATCCAGCGCTCTCTCACCGCGGAGGGCCCGTAGGAGAGGCTCAGGGCCGCTGGGCGACCGCGGAGGTGGCGTAGGCGCGCCCGGACAGCTCGACGGACAGCTCGGAGCGGCTGGAGACGCCCAGCTTCGCGCAGGCGTGGGCCAGATGGATATGGACCGTGCGCGGGGTGACGAACAGCGCCTGCGCGATCTCACGGTCGCTCAGCCCGCTCGCCGCCATCCGCGCGACGCGCAGCTCGCTGGGGCTGAGGGCGTCGACCCCGGCCCGTACGATCCGCCCCGGCCGTGCGCCGGCGGCGACGAGTTCCCCCCGGGCCAGCTCGGTCAGGGCCATGGCGCCGCACTGGTGGGCCAGGTCCATGCCGGCCTGCAGCGGTTCCCACGCGGCGCCCCGGTGCCCGAGTCTGCGCAGGGCCGTGCCGTAGTCGACGAGTGAGCGGGCGTGTTCCAGGTGCGCCCCCGAGCCGTCGAGTACGGACAGGCTCCGGCGCAGCAGTGCGAGCCCGTCGGGGCCGCCCTCCACCTGGGCCAGCGTGCGCTGGGCGATTCCGACCGCGCGGGGGGCTCCCCAGTGGAGCGCCAACTCCAGCTCCTCCCCGGCCTCCGCGCGGGCGTGCTCTCGTTGACCGGAGCGCAGCAGCGCCAGGGCCAGGCCGGAACGGTAGGCGAACATGGCGGGGTTCCAGGGCCGCCAGCCCTGGGCACCGCGGCGGCCGAGCTCCTCGAAGTCCGCGATCGCGTCCCCGGTGCGGCCCTGCGCCCGCCGCAGCTTGGCTCGCGCGTGCAGGACCCAGTTGTGCAGGAACCGCTCCGGGATCCTGCCGTCCCCGCCCGCCCGGTCCAGCGCGGCCTGCGCGGCCATCAGGTCCCCGCGCTCCACGAGCGATTCGACCAGTACCCCGAGCGGAACGAGCGCTATCTGGAATCCGGCCTGCAGACCGAGGTCGATCGCCGTACGCGCGTCGCTCTCCGCGTCGCGCAGCGCGCCGGTGTGCAGGCTGAGGAGGGAGCGGACGGCGTAGGCGCGCGCCGTGGCGACCGGTGAGCCGCGGCGGCGGGCGTCCTCCACGGCCCGCTCGGCGATCCGGGCCGCCTCCGGGAACGTGCCCGCGAAGATGAGCGGCAGGGCCGCGGTGGCCCAGAGCGAGGAATAGCGGGCCTGCTCGTCGAGCAAGCCGCGTTCGAACGCCCGCGTGGACAGGCGGCGCGCGGTGGCGGCACGGCCGGTACGCAGGCACTCCTCGGTCGCCATGGTCGCCAGCAGCGCCCGCTCGCCCCGGGCATCACGCACCGCGCCCGGGTCGAGGCGGCCGAGCCTGCCCGCGGCGTCGCTGTACTGCGAGGGCTCCATCATGGCGCTCTGGTGCAGCTCCGCCTCCAGCAGCGCGGCGGCGAGCGCGTCGCCGCGCCGGCCGGAGACCTCGTCGAGGGCGCGCCGGAGTACCTCCACGGCTTGGGCGTAGTTGCCGGGGGTGGCCAGTGCCAGGGCCAGATCCCGCGCCACGGCGGCCCGTTCCAGCGGGCCGGTGGTCAGTGGCTGGGCGTCCGTGAGGGAGCCGGCGGCGGTGGTGGGTCGTCCGGCGTGCAGTTCCGCGAGGCCGAGGTCGTGCAGCAGCGCGCCGCGTACGGCCGGTTCTACCGGCTCCCGCAGCGCGCGGCGCAGATACAGGGCCGCGGCTGCCGGGTCCCCGTGCCGCCCGGCCGTGCGGGCCGCCGTGCGCAGAGCCTGGACGGCCCAGGCGTCGTCGGGCCCCGCCACGGGTGCCGGGTCGGCCGTGAGCAGATGCACGGCGATGCGCTCGGGCGCCGCCGCCTGACTCGCCAGCAGCCGTGCGGCCCGGCCGTGCAGCACGGCCCGCTCGGCCGCCGCAATGCGGCCGGTCACGGCTGCTCGGACCAGTGGGTGGACGAAATCGACGGGGGGCCCGAGGCGCAGGATCTCCCGGGCCGCGAGCACGTCGGCGGCCACCGTGGCCTCGCGCCCGTTCAGGCCGGCCAGGGCCGCGGCCTGGTGCAGCTCGGCGTACGTACCCAGGACGGCGACGGCCCGGGCGAGGGCCGTCGCGGCCGGCGGAAGGCGGCTGAGCCGGCGCACCATGAGGGCCGAGGCCTGCCCCCCGGCGAGCTGCAGTACCCGCTGCGGCTGGTACGACTTCCCGGACCGTGCCCGCTCCCGGGCCAGTGCGGAGGCCAGCACCCCGCACAGGAACGGGTTGCCGGAGGTGAGCTCGTGGCAGGCGCGGATGAAGTCCGGCTCGCCCGGCGGGCCGCCCAGCCGCGCCTCCAGCAGGTCGGCGACTCCCCGCAGGCTCAGCGGGGCGGGCACGATGCGGTGCACCTCGGCCTGCTCGGTCACCGCCTCGACCAGCTCGGCGTACGCCGTGCCCACCGGTGGCCGGGCGGCGGTGACCACGAGCACGGGCAGCTCGGCCATCCGCCGCTGCAGATAGGCCAGGAACCGCAGGGAGGCCGGGTCGGCCCAGTGCACATCATCGACGACCAGTGCCAGCGGGCCGCGCAGGGAGAGGTTGACGCAGACCCAGTAGAGCCCGTGGGTCACCGCGAAGGCCGAGTCCGCGGCGGGCGTCTCCTCAGGCTCCGCCAGACCCAGCACCGGCGCCGCCACCGCGGCGGCACCCTGAAGCAGCGACGCCCGCTCACGCTCCGACAGCCTGCGCAGCGCGGGCTCGAAGAGCCGGCGGACGACCCCGTACGGAAGGTGCTGCTCGAGTTCGCTGCCCCGCGCGGAAAGGGACTCCACCCCGCGGATGGCGAACTGGTCCTGGGCGCTCTCCAGCAGGCTGGTCTTGCCGATGCCCGCCGGGCCGACGACAACAGCGGCGCATCCCCTACCGGCCAGTGCGGCCTCGACCAGTGTCCGCAGTCGGCCCAGCTCGCGCTCCCGTTCGAGGAGATGGCCATAAGCCACGACACCACTCTATGGGCGGTTTCCTTCGGTGGTCGCCGCAAATGTCCTGAAAGTGCCGGGTCAGGGGCCGCCGGGCCGGGCTGTAGCCCAGGTCAGGGCCAGACCAGGCAGTACGGCTGGTGGCCGGCCTCGTGCAGCCGGTGGGAGAAGTCCTGCCATTCGTGCAGCAGCTGGTAGACGTTGAACGCGTCCTGCGGGCCGCCGCGGTCCGGGACGGTGGACCAGATGAAGGCCGCCGCGCCGACCGCCTCCTCGCCCACTCCGCGCAGCGGGTCGACGACCGTCATCGGCAGCTTGACCACGGCGTAGTCCGGGTGCAGGACGACGAGCTCGAGCGGCGGCACCTTGTGCAGGGGTATGCCTTCGATGCCGGTGAGGACCATCGCGGCCATCGTCTCCGGCTTGATCTTGGTGAACATGCCACCCATGCCCAGCTCGTCTCCGCCGAGCTCCTCAGGGCGCATGGAAATCGGGACCCGAGCGGCGGTCGCTCCGTCGGGTGCACCGAAGTACTTGTAGGTCACCCCCACACGTCCACCCCTGCTCCCACTCTTGCTCCGAGCCTCGTGCTCGGACCCGCGCTCACGCCCCCGCCCCCGCCGGTGACGCCCTCGATGGGCGCGCTCGGGGCCGAGGCCGTCGGTCCCCTCACCCAGTTCGCCACCGCGCTGCATGTTTACCACCCGACCACTCGCGACGTCCGCCGCGCAACCCGATCATCGTGTCAGAGACCTCCCCCGCGCGCGGGCCGCGAAACGCCCGGCGGCACCTCCCTGTCCGGCTCTGACACCATGGCTTGCGTGAGCTATCCGTACGAAGCCCCAGTTTCGCAGACGCTTTTCGACCGTGCGGCCGTCGTGACACCCGGCGGCGTGAACTCGCCCGTGCGCGCCTTCCGCGCCGTGGGTGGTACGCCCCGGTTCATGGTCTCGGGTACCGGTCCGTACCTGACCGACGCCGATGGCCGCGAGTATGTCGACCTCGTATGTTCGTGGGGGCCGATGATCCTCGGCCACGCCCACCCGGCGGTCCTCGAGGCGGTGCAGGCCGCCGTGGCCCGCGGCACCTCCTTCGGTACGCCCGGCGAGGGCGAGGTCGCACTCGCCGAGGAGATCGTCGAGCGGGTCGCGCCCGTCGAGCAGGTGCGCCTGGTGTCGTCGGGCACCGAGGCGACGATGTCGGCGATCCGGCTCGCCCGCGGGTTCACCGGCCGCTCGAAGGTGATCAAGTTCGCCGGCTGCTACCACGGGCATGTGGACGCGCTGCTGGCCGCTGCCGGCTCCGGGGTCGCAACCTTCGGGCTGCCGGACACCCCCGGCGTCACGGGCGCGCAGGCCGGCGACACGATCGTGCTGCCGTATAACGACCTCGACGCCGTACGGCAGGCATTCGCCCGCCACCCGGGCGAGATCGCATGTGTGATCACCGAGGCGTCCCCGGGCAACATGGGCGTCGTGCCGCCGCTGCCGGGCTTCAACGCCGGGCTGAAGTCGCTGTGCGCGGAGAGCGGTGCGCTGTACATCTCCGACGAGGTCATGACCGGCTTCCGGGTGAGCAAGGCGGGCTGGTACGGCATCGACGGTGTGGAACCGGATCTGATGACGTTCGGCAAGGTCATGGGCGGGGGCTTCCCGGCCGCGGCCTTCGGCGGCCGTGCCGATGTGATGGCTCACCTCGCCCCCGCCGGCCCCGTCTACCAGGCCGGCACCCTCTCCGGGAACCCGATCGCGACCGCCGCGGGCCTGGCGCAGCTGCGGCTGCTGGACGACGCCGCCTACGAGAAGGTGGACGCGGTCTCCGCCGAGGTGCGGGGCCTGGTGACCGACGCGCTGGCCAAGGAGGGCGTGGCCCACCGGCTGCAGACGGCCGGCAACATGTTCTCCGTCTTCTTCACCGACGAAGACGTCACCAACTACGACGAGGCCAAGGCCCAGCAGGCGTACCGTTTCACCGCCTTCTTCCATGCGATGCTCTCCCAGGGCGTCTACCTTCCCCCGTCGGCCTTCGAGTCCTGGTTCGTGTCCACGGCGCACGACGCCGCCGCGATCGAGCGCATCGCGGCCGCGCTGCCGGCCGCGGCGCGGGCTGCCGCCGAGGCTTCCGCATGATGGCTGGTTCCAGCGAAGAGAGCAGGATGAGCACGAGTTCCGCGAGTACCGCGAGCGACGCGATCACCGTCGTCCATCTGATGCGGCACGGTGAGGTGAAGAACCCGGACGGCGTGCTCTACGGGCGTCGGCCGGGCTACCACCTCTCCGAGCTGGGCCGGCAGATGGCGGACCGGGTCGCCGAGTATCTCGCCGACCGCGACATCCGGTACGTCGTCGCCTCCCCGCTGGAGCGGGCGCAGGAGACGGCGGAGCCGATCGCCAAGTCACACTCCCTCGACGTGGCGACCGACGAGCGTCTGATCGAGGCTGCCAACGTCTTCGAGGGCAAGACCTTCGGAGTGGGTGACGGTGCGCTGCGGCGGCCCGGCAACTGGAGGTACCTCACCAACCCCTTCCGGCCCTCCTGGGGCGAGCCGTACATCGAGCAGGTCGTACGGATGATGGCGGCGCTGTCCGCGGCGCGGGATGCCGCCCGCGGGCACGAGGCGGTGGCCGTCAGCCACCAGCTGCCGATCTGGATCGTGCGCAGTTTCGCCGAGCGGCGACGGCTGTGGCATGACCCGCGCAAGCGGCAGTGCACCCTGGCCAGCGTGACCTCGTTCACCTTCCAGGGCGACAAGCTCGTCTCGGTGGGGTACAGCGAGCCCGCCCGGGACCTGGTGCCGCCGCATCTGCTCGCGGGCGCCAAGCCGGTGAAGGGCACCAAGGGGTTCGGGGCCTGACCCGGCGCGTCGGCGCGGACGCGTGAATGCGGACGCTTGCCGAGCGGACGCGTGACAATTCGACGAACGCGTAACAAGCACCCCTCCACCCGGTTCCCCCCGGAACCCGCCGGTTCGCCACGCCCTCTCGACCATTGCCCGTTCGTTGCGGATGCGGGCGTGGCGAGCCGGATAGGGGTGGGATGGTCATGATCAGTCGACGTGGGCTGCTCGGAATGGGGCTGGGTGCGGCGGCATCCTTGGGCGTCGCGGGCTGCGGCCTCGGCGGGCGGCACGCCACGGTGGTCAGCGACAGGGGTGGGCGGCCGCAGCCGCGGCCGATCGGGGACGGTTCGACGGCCGATTACGGGTCGCAGCCGCACCAGCCGAAGCCCGAGCGGCTGGAACCCGGCCAGACGCCGCCCCAGTTCGTGATCTTCTCCTGGGACGGTGCGGGAGAGGTCGGCAAGGGGCTCTTTCCGCGCTTCCGTAAGCTCGCCAAGGACCACGGCGCGTCGATGACGTTCTTCCTCTCCGGGCTGTATCTGCTGCCGGAGTCGAAGAAGAGCCTTTACCGGCCGCCGAACAACCCGGTCGGGACATCCGACATTGGCTACCTCACCGACGAGCACATCCGGATGACCCTGGAGAACCTGCGCCTGGCCTGGCTGGAGGGCCATGAGATAGGCACCCACTTCAACGGCCACTTCTGCGGCACCGGTCCGGGTTCGGTGGCGCACTGGACGCCCGACCAGTGGCAGTCGGAGATCGACCAGGCAATGTCCTTCGTCACACAGTGGCGGACCAACACCGGGTTCACCGACCTCAAGCCGCTGCCCTTCGACTACCGCAAGGAGTTGGTCGGCGGCCGTACCCCCTGTCTGCTGGGGCAGGACAACCTGCTGCCGACGGCGGGGCGGCTCGGCTGGCGCTACGACGCGAGCTCCCCGGGCGGGGAGCAGATGTGGCCCACCAAGAAGCAGGGCATATGGGACCTTCCGCTGCAGCGCATACCCTTCCCCGGGCGCAGCTTCCAGGTCCTGTCGATGGACTACAACATGATGGCCAACCAGTCGCTGAACGCGACGCAGAGCGACCCGGCGAAGTACCCGGCCTGGGAGCAGCAGGCCCGCGACTGCTATATCGCCGGGTTCCAGCGCGCGTACGAGACCAACCGCGCGCCGTTGTTCATCGGCAACCACTTCGAGCAGTGGAACGGCGGCATCTACATGAACGCCGTCGAGGATGCCTTCAAGCACATCGTCCGCGCCGCCGAGACATCGAAGACGATGGACGTACGGCTGGTGTCCTTCCGGCAGTTCGTGGACTGGCTGGACACCCAGGATCCGAAGGTGCTCGCCAAGCTGCGCGGGCTCGGCGTCGGCGAGCGCCCGCCGGGCGGCTGGAAGGCGTATCTGTCGGGCGCGTGAACACCCGCGACAGGGGTTTTCGTGGGGGTTGAGGGGGGTGCGGAAGATCCCCGATAGGCCCATGCGAAACTTTTCACATGTTTGCCGACCCCGCCCACCGACGCCGCTCGTCCAGCCGTCGTACCGCTGTGGCAGCCGCAGGCATTGCGGCCGCCGCGCTGGTGCTGTCCGCCTGCGGCGGCGGTGGCGAAACGTCCGGCGGGTCCGCCGGTACGAAGTTCGTCCAGGGCACCGGCGGCATCGACACCGTCAAGAAGGGCGAGCGGAAGCCGCTCCCGGACATCTCGGGCACGACGCTCGACGGCGCCAAGCTCGACCTGGCCGACTTCAAGGGCAAGATCCTTGTGATCAATGTCTGGGGCTCGTGGTGCGCGCCGTGCCGGGCCGAGATGCCGCACCTGGTCAAGGTGGCCGGCGCCACCAAGGACAAGGGCGTGCAGTTCGTCGGGATCAACACCCGGGACCCGAACAAGCCGCCGGCCGTGATGTTCCAGAAGGAATTCAAGGTTCCGTACCCGAGCCTGTACGACCCCGTGGGCAAGCTGATGCTGCGCTTCCCTGCGGGCAGCCTGAACCCGAAGGCGATTCCGTCCACCATCATCGTGGACCGGAACGGCAAGATCGCGGCGCGCGCGCTCAAGCCACTCGCCGAGGACGAGCTGCGCAAGACGCTCGACCCGCTCATCGCGGAGAAGTGATCGCGTGATCGCGCTCACCGCCGACACCGGAATGAACCAGACCGTCCTCAGCGGGGCTCTGCTGCTCGCACTGCCCGTCGCGGTCCTCGGCGGCCTGGTCTCCTTCTTCTCGCCGTGCGTGCTGCCGCTCGTGCCCGGATATCTGTCGTATGTCACCGGGGTCAGCGGCACCGACCTGGCCGAGGCCCGGCGCGGACGGATGGCGGCCGGGGCCTCCCTCTTCGTCCTCGGCTTCACCGCCGTCTTCGTCTCCTACGGCACGCTCTTCGGCAACATCGGCCTGACGCTGGAGGAGCACAAGGCGACGATCTCCAGAGTGCTGGGGGCCGTCACGATCGTGATGGGCCTGGCCTTCATGGGCGTCCTCGGCGGGTTCACCCAGCGGGAGCTGCGCTTCCACAAGAAGCCGGCGATGGGGCTGGTGGGCGCGCCGCTGCTCGGGGTGCTGTTCGGCGTCGGGTGGACACCGTGCATCGGACCGACGCTCGCCGCCGTCAACGCCCTGGCCTTCAACGAGGCGAGCGCGGGCCGCGGTGCCCTGCTCACCGTCGCGTACTGTGTCGGACTCGGACTGCCCTTCATCCTGGCCGCCGTTGCCTTCCGACGTGCGCTGGGGGCGTTCAGCTGGTTCAAGCAGCACTATGTGTGGGTGATGCGGACCGGCGGGCTGATGCTGGTCGCGGTCGGCGCCCTGCTGGTCACGGGGATCTGGGACCGCATGATCGCTGCCCTGCAGGTCTGGTCGAACAACTTCACTCCGGGGATCTGAACCATGCCCAAGACCGAGACGGATGCCGTTGCCGCCGAGGCGCCGGAGGAGGCTGACCTCGGCGCTGCCGGGTCCCAGCTGTCCACCACCCCGGTCGAGTCGACCGTCCTCCCCGACCTGGGTGTGATCGGATGGATCCGCTGGTTCTGGCGGCAGCTCACCTCGATGCGGGTCGCGCTGATCCTGCTCTTCCTCCTCTCGCTCGCCTCCGTCCCCGGCTCGCTGGTCCCGCAAGCGAGTGTCGACCCGATGAAGGTCCAGGACTTCCGGGACTCCCATGAGACGCTCGCGCCGCTCTACGACAAGCTCGGGCTCTTTCACGTCTACAGCTCGGTGTGGTTCTCGGCGATCTACATCCTGCTGTTCATCTCTCTCATCGGCTGCATCGTTCCGCGCAGCTGGCAGTTCGTCGGGCAGCTGCGCGGCCGCCCGCCGGCCGCCCCGCGCCGGCTGACCCGGCTGCCCGCGTACACGACATGGCGCACCGACGCCGAGCCGGGGCAGGTCCTCGACGCCGCTCAGCGGATGCTGGGCAGGCGCCGGTTCCGCGCCCACACGGCGGGTGACGCGGTCGCCGCCGAGAAGGGCTATCTCCGGGAGGCGGGCAACCTCGTCTTCCATGTCGCACTGATCGTGATGCTGGTGGCCTTCGCCGTCGGGCAGCTGTGGAAGTCCGAGGGCGGCAAGCTGATCGTGGACGGCGACGGCTTCGCCAACACGCTCACCCAGTACGACGACTTCAAGTCCGGCAGCCTCTTCGACAGTGACAACCTCGCCCCCTTCGGCTTCTCGCTGCACGGCTTCGACGCCGGCTACGAGCGGTCGGGCCCGCAGAAGGGCACCCCCCGTACGTTCCGCGCCCACGTCAAGTACTGGGAGGGCGCGGACGGCAAGGAGCACACCGACGTCATCGAGGTCAACAAGCCCCTCGACATCGCCGGCAACCGGGTCTACCTCATCGGCCACGGCTATGCGCCGATCGTCACCGTCCGGGACGGGCAGGGCGACATCGCCTACAAGGGTCCGGTGCCCTTCCTGCCGCAGGACGGCAATCTCACCTCCGTCGGCGTGATCAAGGTCCCCGACTACCGCGACAAGAGCGGCAAGAAGGACCAACTGGGCTTCCAGGGGCGCTTCACCCCCACCTACGCGCTGGACGCCGTCCGCGGTCCGCACTCCTCCTTCCCCGCGCTGGACTACCCGGTGCTGTCGCTGAACGCCTTCCACGGCAGCCTCGGTATCGACTCCGGGCTGCCGCAGAACGTGTACCAGCTCGACACCCGGAAGATGGTGCAGTTCAAGGACAACAAGACCGGGGACTTCCTCCGCAAGGCGCTGCGGCCCGGTGAGACCTTCACCCTTCCCAACGGGGCGGGTTCCCTGACCTTCGACGGTGTGAAGACCTGGGCCAGCTTCCAGATCTCCTACCAGCCGGCCAATGGCGCCGCGCTCGTCGGTGCGGTCGCCGCGCTGCTGGGCCTAGCGGCCTCGCTGTTCATCCAGCGCCGCCGGGTGTGGGTGCGGGCGGTCCGCGGCGAGGACGGTACGACAGTGGTCGAGATGGCCGGACTCGGCCGCAGCGAGTCCGCCAAGCTCCCGGAGGAGCTGGCCGACCTGGCGATGGCCCTGCAGGCCCAAGCCCCAGCCTCGCCGGACGACACCTCGGCCCAGGAGGGCCCTGCGGACCGACGCCCCGACGAGCCCGCGGAGGACTCCAAGGACGGGCCTGCCGAGGACTCCAAGGACGAGCCCGCCGGGGCCGAGGCCTCTCAGGACCAACCCGCGGAGGCTTCCGAGGGTGGTGTCTCCGCAGACGAGCCCGCAGGGGATCCCGAGGGCGAACCCAAGAACGATCCCGCGGACGACCGACCGGCCTCCGAACCGACCTGTGCAGATCCTGCTGAAGGAGCGCGCGCGTGAATCTCGCTGTCGCAGCCAACGAGAACATGGCCCATATCAGCAACGTGCTGATCTATTCGGCGATGGCGGTCTACACCCTCGCCTTCCTCGCGCATATCGCCGAGTGGGTGTTCGGCAGCCGCAGCGCGGTGGGCCGCACGGCCGCCGCCCTCACCGAGACCGGAGCCGACACCACCGCCGCCAAGGCCACCGCGCAGGGCTCCGCCCAGGCCGGCGGCACCGCCGTACTCGAGCGCCCCAAGGTCGTCACCCGCTCCGCCGCCGGCACCCGCGATGTCGCGGACGGCCCCGGCGCGGCGGGCACCAGCGAGCAGGGCGATCTGTACGGCCGGATCGCCGTCTCACTGACCGTGCTGGCCTTCCTGGTCCACGCGGGCGGTGTGGTCGCCCGCGCGCTGTCGGTCGAGCGCGCGCCGTGGGGCAACATGTACGAGTTCTCCACCACCTTCTCGGCCGTCGCCGTCGCCGCGTACCTCATCCTGCTCGCGCTGGGCAAGAATGTGCGCTGGATCGGACTCCCCCTGGTCACGACCGTCCTCCTCGATCTCGGTCTCGCCGTCAGTGTCTTGTACACCGCAAGCGACCAGTTGGTTCCCGCGCTCCATTCCTACTGGCTCTGGATCCACGTCTCCTGCGCGATCGTCTCCGGCGCGGTCCTCTACCTCGGCGCCGTCGGTGCGCTGCTCTACCTCTTCCGCGACCGCTACGAGGCCAAGCTCGCCGCCCCGGCCCTCCAGCAGCCCACCGGCATCGCCTCCTCCGTGCTGGGGCGTCTGCCGTCGGCGGCCAGCCTCGACAAGTTCTCGTACCGCATCAACGCCACGGTCTTCCCGCTGTGGACCTTCACGATCATCGCGGGCGCGATCTGGGCCGAGGCCGCCTGGGGCCGCTACTGGGGCTGGGACCCCAAGGAGGTCTGGTCCTTCATCACCTGGGTCGCATACGCCTGCTATCTGCACGCCCGCGCCACCGCCGGCTGGAAGGGCCGCAAGGCTGCCTACCTGGCCCTCATCGCCTTCGGCTGCTACCTGTTCAACTACTACGGCGTGAACATCTTCATCACCGGAAAGCACTCATACGCGGGCATCTGACCGCGTAACGGGTGCAGGCTGGTGCCATGAGCGCGATCCCGGACTTCGGCGCCACCGCTTACGGCACCAGTCAGACCCTCGGCGAGACCCACATCCTCCGGTTCGAGCTGCACTACCCTCACCCGCTGGAGCAGGTCTGGGCCGCCATCGCCACCCCCGAGGGTCTGCCGACCTGGCTGGCCTCCGCCCACACCCTCGAACCCATCGTCGGCGGGGTGGTCTCGCTCCGCTGGCTCAACACCGACGAGCAAGGCAACAGCACCGTCGCCGCCGGGACCATCACCGCCTGGGCGCCGCCCCGGCTGGCCGAGTTCTCGCTCGACGTCCACGGCCGGGTCCTCTTCCAGCTCGAACCCGACCCCATCCTGCTCGGCACGCTGGTCCGCTTCACCAACGAGATCACCGGCCCGGACGAGGAGCGCGTGAGCCGCCTCGCCGGCTGGCACGAGCACTTCGAGTACCTCGACCAGGCCCTGGCCGGACACCCGGTCGACTGGACGGCCTGGACCCCCCAGCGTTGGCGCGAGCTCTACGCGGAATACGCCCGCAATCCGTAGCCCGTAGCCCGTAGCCCGTAGCCCGTAGCTCGTAGCACACGGCGCAGTCCTGCAAATCGGGCGCCATCAGGCCGCAGGCGCATCGCCCAGATGCGCCGGCATTTCGTCCGCCGCCGGATACAGGCCCTCGACCGGCAGCAGCCCCGCCGCCGCCTCCAACTGCCCCCGCTCCACGAGCTCGTGGATCCGGTGCGCCAGTGGCGTCACATCAGTGATCGAGACCGTCCACTCATCGGCGTAAGCGCGGGCCGCCTCTCCGGACAGCCCCAACTGCAAGGAGCGATACGGCAATGGCCGCGGCCGCATATCACGCTCCGGATCCCGCCCTCCTCGCCCGCCTTCGGCGAGGAGGTGCCCAACCCGGGTCGGCGCGGTCTACAACTGCCGCTTCCACGTGGCCCGTCCGGATGGACCCTGCGGTGGAAGTGCGACAGACAGGCGTGGCGCAGCGCCCACTCGAACCCCGCGCGGTCGATCTCGATGGCCGGCACACGTTCCTGTCCGGGCTTGGTGGCCCAGCCGCGGCGATACATCATCCACAGGAACGACGGGAATTACACGAGGCGCGGCTCCACGTCGACCCAAACCGTCGACCCAAACCGTCGGCCCAACCGGCAGAAAAACGTCAGGA
The DNA here is from genome assembly GCF_054963655.1 of Streptomyces sp. HSS9-12. NCBI lineage: Bacteria > Bacillati > Actinomycetota > Actinomycetes > Kitasatosporales > Streptomycetaceae > Streptomyces > Streptomyces sp. HSS9-12. Next base: position 38,884 of record NZ_JBUEGC010000030.1, read on the forward strand.
CTTGGGCGAGTCCGGCGAAGCGTCCTCAGGGCCCGTACCGGCGCCGGAACCGTTCTCCCTGCCCTCCCTGCGCCGCAGTTCCTCCTCGCGCCGCCGCAGGTCCGCCTCCCAGTCCTTCAGCAGCGACTCGTCCTGCTTGTTCTGGTCGCGCAGTTGGTGCAGGAATTCGGGATTGTCATCGGGTGCGACCCAGGTGGACCGGTGGTTGCGGTGCCACTCCGAAGGCGTGCTGCCACCCGCGGGCGCGTGCCGCAGCTTGCCCGCGGCCAGCCAGACGATCGGCCCGACGATGGAGAAGAGCAGGATGATGATGACCCACACCACCTTGGGGAGGTGGCGGACCTCGTCCTCCGGGGTGTTGAGGCAGTCGATGAAGGCGAAGATCGTCAGCGCCAGTATCAGGATGAACGGCAAGTATCTGATCACGGTGGAAAAAGGCCCCCTGCTGCGGTGACGGGCCGCCGTCGGCCCCGGTGACACCCCAAGGTTAGTGCGTGGCCGATACTGGGGCGTATGGCTTACGACGATCTTCGCTCGCTCCTGCGGTCGCTGGAGCGTGAGGGCGACCTCAAGCGCATCAAGACCGAGGTCGACCCGTACCTGGAAGTCGGGGAGATCGTCGACCGGGTGAACAAGGCGGGCGGGCCCGCGCTGCTCTTCGAGAACGTCAAGGGCTCGGCGATGCCGCTCGCCATGAACGTCTACGGCACCGACCGTCGCCTCCTCAAGGCGCTCGGGCTGAAGTCCTATGACGAGATCAGCGAGAAGATCGGCGGACTCCTCAAGCCCGAACTGCCGCACGGATTCGTCGGCATGCGGGAGGCGTTCGGCAAGCTCGGCAGCATGGCGCACGTGCCGCCGAAGAAGGTGAAGGACGCGCCCTGTCAGGAAGTTGTCCGCACCGGGGACGAGGTGGACCTGGACGCGCTTCCGGCGCTGTTCACCTGGCCCGAGGACGGCGGGTCGTTCTTCAACCTCGGCCTGACGCACACCAAGGACCCTGAGAGCGGCGTACGCAATCTCGGCCTCTACCGCCTCCAGCGCCACGACCGCCGCACGATCGGCATGCACTGGCAGATCCACAAGGACAGCCGCAACCACTACCAGGTGGCCGCGCGACGCGGTGAGAAGCTGCCGGTCGCGATCGCCTTCGGCTGTCCGCCGGCCGTGACGTACGCCTCCACCGCGCCGCTGCCGGGCGACATCGACGAGTACCTCTTCGCCGGTTTCGTCCAGGGCAAGCGGATCGAGATGGTGGACTGCAAGACGGTGCCGCTGCAGGTTCCGGCCAACGCCGAGGTCATCCTCGAGGGCTGGCTGGAGCCCGGAAAGATGCTGCCCGAGGGCCCCTTCGGCGACCACACCGGCTTCTACACGCCCCAGGAGCCGTTCCCCGCGCTCACCATCGACTGCGTCACGATGCGCCGCCGCCCGCTGCTGCAGTCGATCGTCGTGGGCCGGCCGCCGACCGAGGACGGGCCGCTGGGCCGGGCGACCGAGCGGTTCTTCCTGCCGCTGCTCAAGATCATCGTGCCGGACATCGTGGACTACCACCTCCCCGAAGCGGGCGGCTTCCACAACTGTGCGATCGTCTCGATCGACAAGAAGTACCCCAAGCACGCGCAGAAGGTCATGCACGCCATCTGGGGCGCGCACATGATGTCGCTGACCAAGCTGATCGTCGTGGTCGACGCCGACTGCGATGTGCACGATCTGCACGAGGTGGCCTGGCGGGCGCTGGGCAACACCGACTACGCCCGCGACCTGACCGTCGTCGAGGGCCCGGTCGACCACCTCGACCATGCCTCGTACCAGCAGTTCTGGGGCGGTAAGGCGGGCATCGACGCCACCGCGAAGTGGCCGGAGGAGGGCTATACGCGGGACAGCGGCTGGCCGAACATGGTCCAGTCCGACCCGGCTGTCGCCGAGCGGGTGACCAAGCGTTGGAAGGAGTACGGACTGTGAGGCGCGGGTCCACCAAGGGGAACGGCGGCGCGGAGACGGGATTTCCCGGCTTCCGCGGGGACGGTCCGGGGCTGTGACGTCGGCCGCCGAAGGAATCCTCGGCCCTGGCAGCAGTGACGGCCGCGGGCCCCGCGCCGGCGGGGGTGAGCCGGTCCGCGCGTTCTTGCGGCTGGTGATGATCGAGCACTCGGTCTTCGCGCTGCCCTTCGCCTACATCGCCTCGCTCACCGCGATGTACCTCGACGACGGGCACGTCCACTGGTGGCAGCTCTTCCTCGTCACCGTGGCGATGGTGGGCCTGCGTACCTTCGCGATGGCCTGCAACCGGATCATCGACCGCGAGATCGACGCCCGCAATCCACGTACGGCCGGCCGCGAGCTGGTCACCGGCGCGGTGTCCGTACGGTCCGCGTGGACCGGCGCGATCGTCGCCGTCATGATCTTCCTGGGGGCCGCGGCGCTGCTGAACCCGCTGTGCCTGGCGTTGGCGCCGGTCGCCGTCGTACCGATGGTGGTCTATCCGTACGGCAAGCGGTTCACCGACTTTCCGCACGCCATCCTCGGGCTGGCGCAAGCCATGGGCCCGATCGGCGCATGGCTCGCGGTGACCGGAGTCTGGTCGTGGGACGCGGCGGTCCTCGGCCTCGCCGTCGGCATCTGGATCGGCGGGTTCGACCTGATCTTCGGCTGCCAGGATGTGGCGGCCGACCGCGCGGAGGGTGTGAAGTCCGTCCCCGCCCGCTTCGGCATCGCCGCGGCGCTGTACGGCGCCCGCGCCTGCCACGTCCTCACCACGCTGCTGCTCGCCTGGTACGGGGCGGTCACGGGCGCGGGCACGTTCTTCTGGGCGGGGCTGCTGATCGTCGCGGTCGCCTTCGTCTACGAGCACTCGATCGTGAAGCCGGACGATCTGTCCCGCCTGAACCGGGCGTTCTTCACGACCAACGGTTTCATCGGCGTCATGCTCTTCCTATGTGCGCTGGCGGACCTCCTGGTGCGTGGGCTGGCGGTGTAGCCGGCCACTGGGCGGCCCTTCGCCTTCTTGAGAACGGTTAGGCTCGCTCCCGTGGAGTCGCCGCACAACGATGAGAACAACGACGGCCCGGCACTGCCACGACGGCCGTGGGTCGTCGGCGTGTCCGGTGCCTCCGGTACCCCCTACGCCGCCGCAGTGCTGCGTGCGCTGCTGCACGCGGGCGAGGCGGTGGATCTGATCGTCAGCCGCGCCTCCCGGCTCACCCTCAAGGACGAGACGGGCATCTCCTTCCGCGACGCGCACTGGCGCGAGGACCTGCGCGGCTGGCTGGCGCGCGGCGCCGACGGCACCCCGGACCGCTTCGAGGCCGAGCTGCCGGACCTGGAGAACGTACGGCACTGGGCCGCCGGGGACCTGGCCGCGGGGCCGTCGTCGGGCTCGTACCCGGTCAAGGGCATGCTGATCGTTCCGGCGAGCACCGCCTGCGTGGCCGGGGTCGCGCTGGGCCTGTCGAAGGACCTGCTGCAGCGCACCGCGAGCGTGACGCTGAAGGAGCGCCGCCGGCTCGTGGTCGCGGTGCGCGAGGCTCCGCTGAACGGGCAGACGCTCAGGCACCTGGTGACGCTGGACGACGCGGGCGCGGCGGTGGTCCCCGCCTCACCCGGCTTCTACGCGGGCGCCACGCACATCCAGGACCTGGTGGACTTCGTCGCCGGGCGCGTGCTGGACGCGGCGGGGGTGCCGCACAAGCTCTACACCCGGTGGGACGGCGAGCTGGGAGGCGCCCGCTGAGGTGACTTCCACCATCCGGACCTTCGCAGGGCAGGTCCCCTGCATGCCTTAGATTTGCTCGTAAACTCTTGATGTTGCTGAATATGTGGAAGGCTCCAGGCACATGGACGCGGTGGACAGGCAGCTCATCCAGGCCCTTCGGGAGAACGGCCGGGCCTCGTACGCGGAGCTCGGGCGGCTCGTCGGCCTCTCCGGGCCCAGCGTCACGGACCGGATCAACCGCCTGGAGGCCGCGGGTGTGATCACCGGCTACCGCGCGACCGTCGACTCCGCGTCGCTCGGCCTCGGCGTCACCGCCCTCATCGGCATCTCGCTCTCCGACGCCGCCGACCACGAGGATGTGGCACGCCGCCTGCGCGACCTCGCCGAGATCGAGGACTGCTGGTTCATCGCGGGCGACGACTCCTACATGCTCAAGGTCCGTGCCACCGATGTGGACGGCCTGGAGAAGACCATCCGGCGGCTCTCCGGCACCAAGGGCGTCTCCCGTACGCGGACGACGATCGTGCTCTCCACCAAGTGGGAAAACCGGGTCGGGGAGTTGCCCGAGAACGTCTAGGGCTACGCTCAGGTAGACCACGAAGCACCACGTTGGGAGGCGGCCGGATGGACGCGGGGCTCAAACGCGAGCTGGAGGAGAAGGTCCACGCCGGGGAGCGGCTGACCCGCGAGGACGGCATCGCCCTCTATGAGTGCGACGATCTCGCATGGCTGGGCGGTCTCGCCCACCACGTACGGACGCGGAAGAACGGCGACGTCGTCCACTTCAACGTCAACCGCCACCTCAACATGACCAACGTGTGCACGGCGTCCTGCGCCTACTGCTCGTTCCAGCGCAAGCCGGGCGAGAAGGACGCGTACACCATGCGCATCGAGGAGGCCGTCCGCCTCGCCAAGGCGATGGAGAACGACAACCTCACCGAGCTGCACATCGTCAACGGCCTCCACCCCACCCTGCCGTGGCGCTACTACCCGCGGTCGCTGCGCGAGCTGAAGAAGGCCCTGCCGAACGTCTCTCTGAAGGCCTTCACCGCCACCGAGATCCACCACTTCGAGACGATCTCCGGACTGACCGCGTCCGAGATCCTCGACGAGCTGATCGACGCCGGCCTGGAGTCGCTGACCGGCGGCGGCGCCGAGATCTTCGACTGGGAGGTCCGGCAGCACATCGTCGACCACAAGACCCACTGGGAGGACTGGTCGCGCATCCACCGCCTCGCGCACCAGAAGGGTCTGAAGACCCCGTGCACGATGCTGTACGGGCACATCGAGGAGCCCCGGCACCGCGTCGACCACGTGCTGAGGCTGCGTGAGCTGCAGGACGAGACCGGCGGCTTCCAGGTCTTCATCCCGCTGCGCTACCAGCACGACTTCGTGGACATGAAGGACGGCAAGGTCCGTAACCGGCTCCAGGCCCGTACCACCATGGCCACCGGCGCGGAGGCGCTGAAGACCTTCGCCGTCTCCCGGCTGCTGTTCGACAACATCAAGCACGTCAAGGTCTTCTGGGTGATGCACGGCGTCTCCACCGCCCAGCTCGCGCTGCAGCACGGCGCGGACGACATGGACGGCTCGGTCGTCGAGTACAAGATCACGCACGATGCGGACAACTTCGGCACGCCGAACAAGCTGACCCGCGACGACCTGCTGGAGCTGATCCGCGACGCCGGCTTCCGGCCGGTCGAGCGGAACACCCGCTACGAGGTCATCCGCGAGTACCCGGGGCCGGACGCCGACCGGCGGGAGACCCCGCAGCCGATGCGCGTCTGACACGCTCCCCCAGCTGCCGCTGGGGGTGCCCCCAGCGGCGCGCGCTTTACCGCGTCCGTTCACGGGCGGGTGGGGCTGACCCGGGAATACGGGGTACCCGGCCGCCATGACCGGCACCGGGACCCACGCCCCCGAGGACGCGTACGACGCGACGCCCTTCGTGCCGCACGACGCCGACCTCAGCGCGCTGCGCGAAGCAGGGGCCGGCTGCCGGGGCTGCCCGCTGCACGAGAACGCGACGCAGACCGTGTTCAGCTCGGGTGATGCCGACGCCCGCGTCATGCTCGTGGGGGAGCAGCCGGGCGATCAGGAGGACCGGCGCGGCCAGCCGTTCGTCGGCCCCGCCGGCAAGATCCTCATGCGGGCGCTCGACGAGGCGGGCATCGACCCGACCGACACGTACGTCACCAACGCCGTCAAGCACTTCAAGTTCGGGTACGTCGCGGAGCGCGGTAAGCGGCGCATCCACAAACCGCCCAGCCTGCGCGAGATCACCGCCTGCCGGCCCTGGCTCAACGCCGAGCTGGCCCTGGTCGACCCCGAGGTGATCGTGGCCCTCGGCGCGACGGCCGGGAAGGCGCTGCTGGGGTCGTCCTTCCGGGTGTCCAAGCAGCGTGGGATGCTGCTCGACCGCCCCGAGGAGCCACCGGTCGTCGCCACCATCCACCCGTCCGCGGTGCTGCGCGCCGACGACCGCGAGGAGATGTACGCGGGCCTGGTCGCCGACCTTCGCGTCGCCGCTCGGGCGCTGGCGTGAGACCCCACTCGTCAGACCCCCGCCGTGATCGGTAACGGGACATGCTTCACTGGTCTGTGACCCCAGCCCCCATTCGGCCACGTTGAGAAGAAGGTCCCGTCCGTGAACAGCAAGCAGCACGCAACCCTCCGCTACACCGCGATGCGCCTCGGCATCTTCGCCGGCTGCTTCCTCGCCGTCTGGGGCCTCACCTACCTGCGGATTCTTCCGGCCGGACTGGGCGACTCCAACCTGCTGTGGGTGCTGCTGCTGGCGCTCGTCCTCTCCGCGCCACTCAGCTGGGTGCTGCTGCGCAAGCAGCGCGAGGCCATGTCCCAGCAGATCGCCGAGCGGGTGGACCGGGCCAAGGAGCGGCTGGTGGCGAACCAGACCCAGGAAGACCTGTAGTAAGGCTGCAAGGCGCCGGATCGGCCTCGTAGTGGGCCTACTCGGTCGATCGGGCAACGCAGCAGATGGCCGTGCCAGGGCGGCGAGCGGGGCAACCCTGGCTGACGCGGCACTAGGCCATCGGCGTGTCCTCGAGACGGCGTTACCCGTCTCAGCGCTTGGACGATTACGGTGAGATCGTATCGTGCGCTACTCCGTCGAGCGCATCGGGGGCGTTGGCCCCTGGGCGTCGACATCGCGCTGAGCTGCGGCATTGACACGGAGCCGGCGTGCGCTGTCCGCACGTGATCCCAGAGAGGAAGCCCTCGCCAGCGGGCTGTCTGTTCGCCGCCGCACGCGCCTCGGGGCAAAGGCCCCGGCGGTCACTGCTCGATGAAGGGCGTAGAGCCGCAGCCGCAGTGATCACTGGAAGGGGCAGCCGGGGTTCGGCGCATCCTCGGAGAACGGAGCGCCGTGCGGCAGGACGTACAGCACGTCCAGGACGAGCGGTGTGTCACCCAGGTTGCGGCCGATGTGGACGTGGGCGGCTCCGGCCGGTTCCTGAATGGTGCTGCCTGTGCGGTACACGCCGTCGGAGGCGCAGGTGGAGTCGAAGTGGCTGAGGGTGCCCTGCTTGACGATGCCGTACAGCGGGCCGTCGTGGTAGTGCCAGCCGGTGCCCTGCCCGGGCGGGATGGTGATCTCTCGCAGGGTGTAGTCGGTGCCGTTCACGGTGGTCTGACTGATCACGCGGGCGGTGACCCCCGGTCCCGGAGGCGTGGCCTGGGCGGTGCCGCAGACCAGGACGGTGGCGGCGGTCACCGCCCCGGTTATGGCGGTGCGGAGCGCGTGGCGCATCTGGGCCTCCTGTAGGTACGAGAGCGGGTACCGCCGTGAACATACGGCCACGCAGGGGCTGTTGGGGCCGGAATCCGCGCATCCGCAGCCGGCCTTGGGCGGCGGCGCCTCCTGAGGGAGGAGGATGCCCCGGTCCGTCACTCCTCGCCGCCCTCTGGATGCCTGCCGAGTCTCAAAGGGTGGGTCACAGCCCGTTCGTGCCCTGGGGCCTTGCGACCGATCTTGGCGAGCTGCGTTTTCGCCGGTCCGGCTGCTGGTTGCCGTCAGAGTGCCGAGTCGGCACAGGCATGCCACCAGACTCGGTTCCTTGCCCATCGGCGTGCGCCCGTGCCGGTGGCGTCCGACCCTGGACGCATGGGGTCCAGCTGAGCAGCGCCCCCCTCACCCCTGGACCAGCGCATGAGCTCGGACTGAAGTGGAAGGTGAACGTTGACCATGAAGACACCCCCGATCGTTTCGCCGCAACAGTGGGAGGCCGCGCGGACCACGCTTGCCGCGGCTGCTCCATGGTGGGCGACCACGTCGGCCACCTTGCCCATCTGAATGCTCGCGACACCAGTCTCGTGTTCGTCTCGCGCGCGCCGCAGCCGGAGATCGAGCGTGTGAAGGCGCGGATGGGCTGGACGATGCCCTGGTACACGATCACCGACGATTTCGACACCGACTTCGGAGTGGACCTGTGGCATGGCACGAACGCGTTCATCCGCGATGGAGACAGGGTGTTCCGCACCTACTTCATCAACGCCCGCGGTGACGAGGCATTGGGGAGCACGTGGAGCTACCTCGACATGACTGCGCTCGGGCGGCAGGAGACATGGGAGGACTCGCCGGAGGGCTATCCCCAAACCCCGCCGTACGAATGGTGGAACTGGCACGACGAATACGGAGACGCCGAGCCGGCGCAGGAGTGGCTGGCCCAAACCCGCCGAGGCCGCCAGCCTGACTGAGCTTCGTCTGGCGGCGGAGCGGTCGAGTGGCGGTTGCGAACTCACCCGAGTCGCGGCAGGTCAGGACCGCTGGGCTCGGCGTTCTACCACCCATGGGCGCATCGGTCGGGCTCAGCCGGAACCGGCATCTGCCACATTGCCGCAGGCCGGCGGCGTGGGCTGAGCGCTTCAGTTGGCGAGTCCCGCCAGATGGGGCGCTCCTGCGGCCACCGCGTAACGGCGTAGCGCCCACGAACGTACGAAGCCCCCCGTCCCGCACCGGGACCGGGGCTTTGTGCTGTGTGCGACGCCCCGTCCGGCCCAGCCCAGCGCGCGCGGGCGCTGAGGCGACGGCAGAGTGAGGGACATGGCGGAGCGAGAAGGGCGCCCCCGCGCCAAGGCAGGTGCGCCAGAGCGCACCAAGGTGCACGGGCCCGAGGAAGCGGCCAGGACGGCCTGCCGACGGCTCGCGGGGCTGATCAAGCACACCCCTGAGGGGGTGTCAGCCGTGCGCCGGGCGGATGACGGATGGCACGTCAGCGTGGACGTCCTGGAGGTGCCTCGTATCCCTGACACCACGAGCCTGCTCGCCACCTACGAGGTGTACCTCGGTCAGGACGGCGGGCTCCTGGAGTACCGCAGGGTACGCCGCTACCGACGTGGCGCCGCGGACGACTGACCGCCGCCCGAACCCCAGGAGGAACGCCACCATGCCCACCACGGCCTACACCGACGAGGTCGTCTGCATCCCGCGGGCAGGCACTCTCTACGACGTCCTCGAACTCATCCTCGACCGCGGCATGGTGATCGACGTCTTCGTCCGGGTCTCCCTGGTCGGCATCGAGATCCTCAAGATCGACGCACGTATTTGCGTTGCCAGTGTGGACACGTATCTGCGGTTCGCCGAAGTCTGCAACCGCCTGGACCTGGAGGCGGATACCAGGAGCAGGACGGTGCCCGAGCTGTTCGGCGAGGCCGGAGGCGGCGTCGCCGAACAGCTCGGCAAGCGCAAGGTCAAGAAGGCGGCGAAGACCGTGGAGAGAAAGGCCAAGGAAGCCATCGGGGTCGGCGAGGAGAAGGAGGGCGAGAAGGAGGAGCGTCCTCGGCCTCGCGCTACGACCCGCAGGCGCCGCTTGGAGGAGGACTGATCCATGGCAGCACGCGGTGTGTACGTGTACGGGATCGTCCGCGTCGGCCATCCCGGTCCGTGGCGGCACTCGGGCGTCGGCGCTCCCGCCGACCGCGTGCGCCTGCTGACCGTCGGCCGGGTGGCCGCGGTGGTCAGCGACGTCCCGGAGGGGCTGCGGGCGCGTCGGCGCGATCTGCTGGCGCATCAGGAGCTGCTGCTCGCGCTCGCGCAGGATGGGCCGGTGCTGCCCATGCGCTTCGGCATGATCTCGGAGAGCGAGGAGTCCGTACGCCGGCAGCTGGAAGCGGCCGGGAGCGACCATCTGTCGTCCCTGGAACGCCTCGACGGCAGGCTCGAGATGAACCTCAAGGCACTGCCCGTACAGGATTCCCCCGATGCGCTGGGCGCGCTGATCCGTCAGGACTCGCACGTACGACGGCTTCGGGAGGAGGCCCGTCTGCGTCCCGGGTACGAGGCCAACCTCCGGCTCGGCGAGGCGGTGGTGGCGGGGCTGACGCGCAGGGCCGCCGAGGCGGCGCAGCGGGCACGGGGTGAACTGGCCCGGCTGGCCGAAGCGACCACGACCGGTCCGGAGGTGGCCGGCTGTGTGCTCAACACCTCCTTCCTCGTGGCCGGGCCGGAGGTCGACCGATTCCGCGACGCGGCGCAGCGCCTCGCGGCCGTCCATCGCGACCGTGCCGAGCTGCGGATCACCGGCCCGCTGCCCTGCTACAGCTTCGTCGACTGCGATCCCCGTCCCCGGCCCGAGCCCGTAGCCGCAGGGATGTGACATGGGCATCGTGACCGAGGTGCTGCTCCTGCCGCTGGCACCCGTACGAGGAGTTCTGTGGGTGGCGGACCGGCTGGCCGACGCGGCTGAACACCAGCTGCACGACCCGGCGGTCATCCGCGCCCGGCTCGGCGCTCTGAACGAGGCCCTCGAAGCGGGAGAAATCACGATCGAAGAGTTCGAACGCGAAGAGGAGAAACTGCTCGACCTGCTCGAGCGGCGGCCCCACCCCGCCTGACCGGACGATCGTAGGGACTCAAGGCCCATGAAGGGAGCGAAGAAGCGCAGTGACGGATCTGAACACCATGGCGCTGCGGACGCCGCCGTCCGGACCGACCACGGCCAACCTGGCCGACATTCTTGAGCGGGTGCTCGACAAGGGCATCGTCATCGCGGGGGACATCAAGATCGACCTGCTCGACATCGAGCTGCTGACCATCCGTCTCCGGCTGTTCGTCGCTTCCGTCGACACCGCGAAGAAGGCCGGTATCGACTGGTGGGAGACCGATCCCGCGCTCTCCTCCCGGGCTGCCCACAACGCCCTGTTCGAGGAGAACCAGCGGCTGCGCGAGCGTCTGGAGGCGCTGGAGGGCGAGTCCGGCTCGCGGTTGCCGCCGGGCCGGAAAGAGAAGTCCCGCCGATGACCGCGACCGTGACCTCCCCCCGGCCCGAAGCCCCCATCGCCACCTACGTGTTCGCCGTCTGCCGCGGCACGCCGACGGCGATCGGGACAATCGAGGGCCATGACGGGGGCGCCCCCGTCCGTACGCTGGCCCTCGGCTCGCTGACGGCCGTCGTCCAGGACGTCCTCGCCGCCGAATTCTCCGAGGAGGCGCTGCGGGACCGGTTGTCCGACCGGGACGGACTCGAACGGTGCGCCCGGATCCATCACCAGGTCGTCACCGCAACGGCCGCCGCCGGCCCGACCGTCCCGCTGCCCTTCGCCACGCTTTATCGGGGAGACGAGCGGGCGCGCACGGCCCTGCGCGAGCACGAGCAGCGGTTCCGCACCGTCCTCGACCGCATCGCGGGCCGGGTCGAGTGGGGGGTGAAGGTGTATGCCGTACACGGGCCCGCGGCGTCCGTTCCGGGCACGCCATCCGCGCCCTCCGCGCAACGGACGGCCGCGGACCGGGTTTCCGGAGCCGGGTTGGCGTATCTGGAGCGGGTACGCAGCCGGCAGCAGGCCCGCGAGGCGCGGTACGACGCCGCACTCGGTGCGGCGGAGCGTGTGGACTGCGCTGTCCGGGAGGTCTCCGTGGCTTCCCGCCGGCTGCGCCCGCACGGGAAGGACCTGGTCGGAGACCGCCGCACCCAGGTGCTGAACGCCGCCTATCTGGTCGCCGAGGGCCGGGACCGCGAGCTGGCAGCCGCGCTGGCGCCGCTGCGGAGGGAGTCCGGCATCGAGATCGAGATCACCGGCCCGTGGGTTCCCTACTCGTTTGTGGACGGGGGTGCCGTCGGATGACCGCGGTCGAACGTGCCTGGGGGACTGTTCCGGCAGAGGCGTTGGGGCCGATCGGCGTACCGCTGGTGGACCTGCTGGACCGCGTACTGGCCACCGGTGTGGTCGTCAGCGGTGATGTGGTGATCGCCATCGCCGAGGTGCCGCTCGTCCGGATCTCTCTGCACGCCCTGCTGTCCTCGGTGAACGAGCGTGTGCCGGCGCCGTGGACCGACTCGGGCCCGCTGTGACCAGGGCGGCCGGGGCCCGGCTCGATGTGGACGCCGACACCGTGGGGCGCGATCTGGTCGCACTTGTGCTCACGGTGGTCGAACTCCTGCGGCAGCTGATGGAGCGCCAGGCGATCCGCCGGATCGACGAGGGCGGCCTCACCGATGACCAGGTGGAGCGGATCGGCACCACCCTGATGCTTCTGGACGAGCGGATGGCCGAACTCCGCGAGCAGCACGGCCTGCGGCCGGAGGACCTCAACCTGGACCTGGGTCCGCTGGGCACCCTGCTTCCGTGTGACTGACCTGCCCGGCGTCGGGGACGGCACCTTGGCACCAGGGCCGCCATTGTCGGCAGCTCGCCATTCTCCGTGATGGCGCCCGACGCCAACGAAGACGGACACGCCCGACCTCGCCGTCGCCAACACCGGCGGAGGCACCGCCTCGATCCTGATCAACACCACCTTCACCTGATCCCGCCGCGCCGCACCCACCGGTCCCGTACGGCCCGGTGGGTGCGGTCGTTATGCGACGGAGTGCGTCAGGGTTCCGGTATAGGTGCCCACGACGGCGGTTGTCGGTACCGAGACGATCAGGGTCGGGTTCCAGTTCCCGGAGGAGTTCTGGGAGAAGCCGCTGTAGGAGAAGGCCGTGCGGGGGGTGCCCAGGGTCTGCGCATCGCGGCCGTCGGCTGCCCGGGGGTCCACGTTCCGGGGCCCATCGGCACCTTGATCGTCACATTCGTCTTGGAGCCCCACGAGGCCGGGGCGCAAAGGGCAGGAGCCCTGCCCCCCGCCGAAGCGGGGAGCAGGGCTCCTTGGGTACTGCTGATCGACCGCGATCGGTCGAAACCCGAGTGATCCGAAGATCAGGCCGGGGTGACGTTCTCAGCCTGCGGGCCCTTCGGGCCCTGGGTGACGTCGAAGGTCACGGTCTGGTTCTCCTCCAGGGAGCGGAAGCCAGACGCGTTGATCGCGGAGTAGTGAACGAAGACATCGGGGCCGCCGCCGTCCTGGGCGATGAAGCCGAAGCCCTTCTCGGCGTTGAACCACTTGACGGTTCCGGTAGCCATAAAGCCCTCCTTGGGCCAAAGGGTCGCCCTGCTCCAGAACCTGCAAGAAGTCTGAAAACTACAAAAGCCTGCGGTCACATGCTCCGCAGGCTCTGTACTGCAAGGGAAACCAAACTGCAACTTGCGGGCGAGCCTAGCACGACCCCCGGGTCGGAGAAAGTGCGGAAGATCACCCATCGGTGTGGTGTCGGGGCGCTGCTCAGGGGGCAAGGAGGCCGCGCCCGACCCCGGCGCCGGGCTCCTTCGCGCCCGGGTCTAGTCTCGCGATGTGGACCACTGCGACCGAGCTGACCAAGCCGACAACGCCGACCGGGCTGACCAAGCGACCGGCAGCCCCGCCACCGACGACCACCGTCGTAGCCGCCCCCGCGTCGGCCACATCCAGTTCCTCAACTGCCTGCCCCTTTACTGGGGCCTCGCCCGTACGGGTGAGCTGCTGAACTTCGAGCTGGTCAAGGACACCCCCGAGAAGCTGAGCGAACAGCTCGTGCGCGGTGACCTCGACATCGGGCCGATTACGCTGGTCGAGTTCCTGCGCAATGCCGACGACCTCGTGGCCCTGCCGGACATCGCCGTCGGCTGCGACGGTCCCGTCATGTCCTGCGTGATCGTCTCCCAGCTCCCGCTGCGGGACCTCGATGGGGCCCGTGTCGCGCTCGGCTCCACTTCCCGCACGTCCGTACGGCTCGCACAGCTGCTGCTGGCCGAGCAGTACGGCATCACTCCCGACTACTACTCCTGCCCGCCCGATCTCGGGCTGATGATGCAGGAGGCGGACGCGGCCGTTCTCATCGGGGATGCCGCACTGCGCGCCTCACTGCACGACGCGCCCCGGCTCGGCCTGCAGGTCCACGATCTGGGACAGATGTGGAAGGACTGGACGGGTCTGCCGTTCGTCTTCGCCGTCTGGGCCACCCGGCGCGACTACCTCGCGGCCGAGCCGCGGATCGTGAGCAAGGTGCACGAGGCGTTCCTCTCCTCCCGTGATCTGTCGCTGGAGGAGGTGGGCAAGGTCGCCGAGCTGGCCGCCCGCTGGGAGGCCTTCGACGCCGAACTGCTGGAACGGTACTTCACCACGCTGGACTTCCGGCTCGGTGCCGAACAGCTCGCCGGTATCGCCGAGTTCGCCCGTCGTACGGGGCCGACGACCGGTTTCCCGGCGGATGTCCGCGTATCGCTCCTCCCCTCCGGAACGGGCGCTGCGACCGTCCGCCGGACAGTTGCACGACCTGTCATGACCAGGCCCTAAGCTGTTCGCTCGTCCGCATGAGCTGAGGGGGCAGGGCACGTCATGCAACCGCTGGAAGCGGAGGATCCACGCGTCATCGGCCCGTATCGGGTGCTGCGTCGGCTCGGTGCCGGCGGCATGGGCCGGGTCTATCTGGGGCGCAGCGCGGGCGGCCGGACGGTCGCGGTCAAGGTGGTCCATCCGCACTACGCGGGGGACGAGCAGTTCCGCGCCCGCTTCCGGCGCGAGGTCGAGGCCGCCCGGCGGGTCGGCGGGGACTGGACCGCTCCGGTTCTCGACGCCGACCCTGACGCGCAGGTTCCGTGGGTGGCCACCGGCTATGTCTCCGGCCCGGCCCTGACCGACGCGGTGTCCACCGTCGGCCTGCTGCCCGAGCACTCCGTACGGGCCTTGGGCGCGGGCCTGGCCGAGGCGTTGGCCGCCGTCCATGGGCTCTCGCTCGTCCACCGGGACGTCAAGCCCTCCAATGTGCTGCTGACGCTGGACGGGCCGCGCCTGATCGACTTCGGTGTCGCGCGGGCCACGGACAGCTCGGCCGCCCTCACCTCCACCGGCGTGTCCGTCGGCTCGCCCGGCTACATGTCGCCGGAGCAGATCCTGGGCAAGGGCGTCGGCGGGGCGTCGGACGTGTTCTCGCTCGGCGCGGTGCTGGCGTTCGCGGCGACCGGGAAGGGGCCCTTCCCCGGCGAGAGCTCGGCCTCGCTGCTGTACAAGGTCGTGCACGAGGAGCCCGAGCTGGACGGCCTGGAGGGCGAGTTGCGGGAGATCGTCGCCGCCTGCCTGGCCAAGGATCCGGCCGCCCGGCCGCTGCCCCAGGAGATAACCGGCCGGCTGGCGCCGGGGACGGGTGCCGCCGGACTGGTACGGGAGGGCTGGTTGCCCGGGCCGCTGGTCGAGCAGGTCAGCCGCCGTGCGGTGGAGCTGCTGGACCTGGAGGCGGAGGCGGAGCCCGGCGCGGCTGCCGCGCCGCCGCAGGGCTGGGGGCAGGCGCCGGGGTCCTCCGGGCTGGTCACGATGCTGCCCGCGGAGTTCTCTTCGTACAACACTCCGCCGCCCGGGTCCCCGCACACTCCGCCGCCCGGGTCCCCGCACACTCCGCCGCCCGGTGTCGCGCAGACTCCGCCGCCCGGTGTCGCGCAGACTCCGCCGCCCGGGACTCCCCACCCCCAGCCGCCCGGCCCTGGGCAGCCAGGCGCGCCCGCGGGGTATTACGGCCCGCCGCAACACCTCTCCTACGGGGCAGGTCAGCCCGCCCCGGGCGGCGGCTCGCCGTTCACCCCGGCCTGGGGTGATTCATCCCTTTCGGCGCCCGGCAGCGGGCCTTCCGTCTCCACCGCGTCCGGCCCCGGCCGTTCGCGCCGGCTGAGCTGCACGCTCGCGCTGTCGGTGGCGGGCGTATTGGCCGTCGGTACGACGTTGGGGTTGGTCTTCGGCCTGTTCCCCGGCACGGGGGGAGGCGGTGGCGATTCGCACGTCGCCTCGGCCGGGCCCAAGGACGCCGCCCCGCCCGCGGATGTACCGAAGGCCTTCCTGGGCACCTGGCAGGGCCAGCTGACCACGGAAAGCGGCGTGCGTGCCGGGCGGTTGACGATGAGCATCCAGCAGGGCCGGAAGGGTGAGAACGTCGCCGCCGGGAACGTCCACCTCTCGCCCCTGACCTGCCGCAGCCTGTGGCGGCTGGTCAAGGCCGGGCCGAAGTCGCTGATTCTCGACGCCCGTTCGAAGGAGACCGAAGGCCAGCCCGGCTGCAGCACCACCTCCGTCGAGGAGCGGGTGGACCTCCAGCCGGACGGTTCGCTGCGCTACTCGGCCAAGGACAAGAACGCCGGCAACCCGACCGGCACGCTGCGCAAGCTCCGCTGACGGCCCCCACCGGGGCCGTCGTACCCCTGGCGTAGGCTGGACCGGACCGTCAATGACCCTTGCCGAAGGGACGCCCGGTGAGCGAGAGCGCCGACCTTCAGTCCGTCCTCGACCGCGCTGCCGCGGGCGGCCGTATCACCCCGGAGGAGGCGCTCGACCTGTACCGGTCGGCGCCGCTGCACGCGCTCGGCGCGGCCGCCGACGCCGTGCGCCGCCGCCGCTACGCGGGCACCGAGCACATCGCGACATACATCATCGAGCGGAACATCAACTACACGAACGTCTGCGTGACGGCGTGCAAGTTCTGCGCCTTCTACGCGCCGCCGAAGAGCGACAAGGGCTGGACCCGCGACCTCGACGACATCCTGCGCCGCTGCGCGGAGACCGTGGAACTGGGCGGTACCCAGATCATGTTCCAGGGCGGCCACCACCCCGACTTCGGTGTCGAGTACTACGAGGAGCACTTCTCCGCGATCAAGAAGTCCTTCCCGCAGCTGGTGATCCACTCCCTCGGCGCGTCCGAGGTCGAGCACATGGCCCGGATCTCCGGCGTCTCCGTCGAGGAGGCGATCCGCCGTATCCACGCCGCCGGTCTGGACTCCTTCGCGGGCGCGGGCGCCGAGCTGCTCCCGGCCCGCCCGCGCAAGGCCATCGCGCCGCTCAAGGAGTCCGGCGAGCGCTGGCTGGAGATCATGGAGACGGCCCACCGGCTGGGCGTGGAGTCCACCTCCACGATGCTCATGGGCACCGGCGAGACCAACGCCGAGCGGATCGAGCACCTGCGGATGATCCGCGATGTGCAGGACCGTACGGGCGGCTTCCGCGCCTTCATCCCGTACACCTACCAGCCGGAGAACAACCACCTGAAGGGCCAGACGCAGACCACGCTCTTCGAGTACCTGCGCATGATCGCCATCGCCCGGCTGTTCTTCGACAACATCGCCCATATTCAGGGCTCCTGGCTCACCACGGGCAAGGATGTCGGCCAGCTGTCGCTGCACTACGGCGCGGACGACCTCGGCTCGGTGATGCTCGAGGAGAACGTGGTGTCCTCGGCGGGCGCCAAGCACCGCTCCAACCGGCTGGAGCTGCTGGCGCTGATCCGCGCCGCGGGCCGGGTCCCGGCGCAGCGCAGCACGACGTACGAGCACCTGGTGGTTCACGACGACCCGGTGAACGACCCGGTCGACGACCACGTCGTCTCGCATCTGTCCTCGACCGCGATTGAGGGAGGAACCGCGCACCCGGAGCTCAAGCTCATCGACGCGAGCTGACCTGTCTTCGTGGTCACGGTTCATACGGCTGCCGTCGTGCTGCCGGGGGTGGGCGAGCAGCCCGTACCGGACGGCGCGGTCGCGGTCGAGGGCGACCGGATCGCGGCCGTTGGTCCGTACGCGGAGGTTGCCGCGCGGTATCCGCAGGCGCGGGTGCGGCGGTGGCCGGGGCTGCTCACCCCTGGCCTGGTCCACCGCGGCGCCGCGTTCCTGCTGGAGGCCGCGTACCACCCCGATCCACGTGAAGCGGACACCCTTGGCGCGGAGCCGATCCAGGACCCGGGCGCGCTGGAGGCGATGGGCATGACCGAGGCGCGCTGGGGCGAGAGCGCGCGGCGTGGCCTGCAGAGGATGCTGCGGCACGGTGTGACGGCGGTGGCCGGTCCGTACGAGAGGCCCGCCGTCCGGACGGCCGTGGCGCGGGCGGGAGTGCTCGTCGTCCCTCCGGGGCAGGACGTTGCCGAGCGGGCGTCGCTGGATCCGCTGGCGGCCGACGCGCCGCAGGCCTGCTTCGCGGGGTCGCTGGGACCCGGGGCGCGCGCGGACTTCGCCGTGTTCGACGTCCCCACCGAGGGAGATCCCCTGGCCGCCCTGGCCGATCGTGGTGCGGGATCGTGCGTTGCCACGATCCTCGCCGGCCGCCTGCTCCACCGCCGCCGCTAGAGCAGGGACCGCCCGGTGCGGCCCCACGCGGGCGCCCTGCCAGAATGGGCCCGTGACCCGAGCCTCCCTGGACAAACAGCCGCACGAAGTCGCCGCGATGTTCGACGGCGTGGCGGCGAACTACGACCTCACGAACGACGTGCTGTCGCTGGGCCAGGCCCGGCTCTGGCGCAAGGCGGTCACCCAGGCCGTCGCCGCCCGCCCCGCCGAGCGGGTGCTCGACCTCGCCGCGGGCACGGCCACCTCCTCGCAGCCCTTCGCGGCCGCGGGCGCGTACGTCGTACCGTGCGACTTCTCGCTCGGCATGCTGCGCGAGGGCAAGAAGCGCCACCGGCATCTGCCCTTCACCGCCGGCGACGCGACGAAGCTGCCGTTCGCGGACGGGGTGTTCGACGCCGTCACGATCTCCTTCGGGCTGCGGAACGTGCACGACACGGACGCGGCGCTCGCCGAGATGCTGCGGGTCACCAAGCCCGGTGGCCGGGTCGTGATCTGCGAGTTCAGCCATCCCACCTGGGCGCCGTTCCGCACCGTCTACACCGAGTACCTGATGCGGGCGCTGCCGCCGATCGCCAACTCGGTCAGCAGCAACCCCGACGCGTACGTCTACCTCGCCGAGTCGATCCGCGCCTGGCCGGACCAGCCCGCCCTGGCGGCGCTGATGCAGAAGGCAGGCTGGTCGCGGGTGGCCTGGCGCAACCTGACCGGCGGCATCGTCGCGCTTCACCGCGCCGTACGTCCCTGAGGCTCCTGCCAGAACCTTCCGAGATCAGCGGCCGATCGGGAGCCCCCGCGGCTCCTTGATCCGCTTCATCACGATCTGCGAGTTCACCTCCGTCACCCCCGGCAGCGCCGTCAGCCGCTCGATCCACAGCCGCTCGTACGTCTCGATGTCCGCGACCACGATCCGCAGCAGGCAGCCGGGGCTGCCGAAGAGCCGGTACGCCTCCACGACGTCCGGCAGGTCCTGCAGGGCCTCCTCGAACGCCTCGACCGTCTCGCGGTCGCGTCGCACCTCCACCGACACCAGCACCTCGAACCCGCGCTCGACCGAAGCCGGGTCAATCACCGCCCGGTAGCCGCGGATGACGCCGTCCTCCTCCAGCTGCCGTACGCGCCGCAGACACGGCGACGGCGTGAGGCCCACCCGCTGGGCGAGCTCCTGGTTGGTCAGCCGGCCGTCCTGCTGGAGCTCGCGCAAGATATGGCGATCGATCTCGTCCATGCTTGCCATTATCTGCTGAAGTATCTTTCGTGCAGGCGAAAGTTCGCCATCAAATTTCGCGCATCAAGCCCTATCCTTGCCCGTCGGCCCTATGCGGTCAGGGGGCAGCTCACAGGCGCGATCACCAGGGGACACAAGGCACGAGGGGAGCGAGGCATGCGACGGGTCGTTGTGGTGACCACAGGCGGGACGATAGCCAGCCGCTGGCAGGGCAACGGATACGCCGCCGAGGCGGCCGGCCGCGATGTCCTCGCCGCGGCCGTCGTTCCGGACGGCGTGGAGACCGAGATCGTCGACCTCTTCACCGTCAACAGCCCCCGGCTGACCACCGCACACCAGATCGCCCTGCTGCGCGCTGTCCACAAGGTGCTTCAGGACCCGGCCGTGGACGGCGTCGTCGTCACCCATGGCACCGACACCCTGGAGGAGTCGGCGTTCCTGCTCGACCTGCACCACCACGACCGCCGCCCGGTGGTGTTCACCGGGGCGCAGCGCCCTCTGGAAGCCGTCGACGGCGACGCCTCCGGCAACCTCTACGACGCGCTGCTGACGGCCGCGTGCGTGCAGGATCTCGGCGCCCTCACCGTCTTCGCCGGCCGGGTGCACGCCGCCCGCGGCACAGTGAAGACCCAGACCGTGGCGGCAGATGCCTTCGCCGACCTGTCCGGCGCCCCGGTCGGCAAGGTCGGCTTCGGCCGGGTCGAGGTGCTGCGCCGGCCCGAGCGCAGCGAGCCCCTCGCCCTGCCGCCGGTCGATGCCGTACTGCCGCGCGTCGACATGGTCATGCACCACGTGGACGCCGACCCGCTGCTGTTCGAGGCGGCTGTACGCGCCGGGGCCCAGGGGGTGGTGCTGGTCGCCACCGGCGCGGGCAACGCCACCCCGCAGTTCACCGCCGCAGTGGAGGACGCGGTCTCCCGTGGCGTCCTCGTCGCGCTGACCACGCGTGTCCCGGCCGGCCCGGTCACTCCCATCTACACCGGCGGCGGTGCGGTGGACCTGATCGCGGCGGGGGCGGTGCCGACCGGCACGCTGAGAGCGGGGCAGGCCCGGATCGCCGTCCTGTCCGCGCTGCTGGCCTCGGGTGACCACACTGAGCGCGCCGACATCCTCCGCCGGATCGGAGACCCGCACCCGGCGACAGTGCCGGCGGTCTAGTGCCGCGTCAGCCAGGGTTTGCCCGGTAGCGAGGTGACCGACCTGGTGCGGTCAGCTGCAAGGCGCCGGATCGGCCTCGTAGTGGGCCTACTCGATCGATCGGGCAACGCCGCAGATGGCCGTGCCAGGGCGGCGAGCGGGGCAAACCCTGGCTGACGCGGCACTGGCCAGGCTCGCCCACCGCGACGACAGCGGTGCGTTGCGGGTGACCGATGGGGGCGACGGCCTCCGTGCGGTGTGGTTGAGGGCGGCTCAACCTCACCACACGTCCGCGAGGCGGCCGGGCCGGGCCCGCGCCGGCTCAGCACCCTCCCGCTGGCCGGCTACGCCATGGTCCGCGCCCTGTCACGACCCGGCTCGGGCCCAGTCGCGCGCATCGCGGCGGGCCAGGCGATACGGCGAGAGATCAGCAGGCGGCGGCCGGAGCGTTCCAGCCACGCGTAGTGCTCGCAGTGCTCGTACCCCATGCGCCTGCCCAAAGCGGTCGTTCTAGACTGCGCAGGTCCGGCCCCGCGTGCGCCGCAGAGGCAGGGGCGCCGAGCGGAATGC
Source organism: Streptomyces sp. HSS9-12 (assembly GCF_054963655.1). Classification (NCBI taxonomy): domain Bacteria; kingdom Bacillati; phylum Actinomycetota; class Actinomycetes; order Kitasatosporales; family Streptomycetaceae; genus Streptomyces; species Streptomyces sp. HSS9-12. The sequence goes on from NZ_JBUEGC010000030.1 coordinate 59,940, forward strand.
CGGAGCGCACCGTCTCCGCCGAGAGCACCAGGAGTGCCGACGTGACCGACACCGACCTCACCGAGCGCAGCGCCGATGTGATCGTCGTCGGGGCCGGGCCAGCCGGCTCCACGACCGCCTACCACCTGGCGAAGGCCGGACTCGACGTCCTCCTCCTGGAGAAGACCGCGTTCCCGCGCGAGAAGGTCTGCGGGGACGGGCTCACCCCGCGCGCCACCAAGCAGTTGGTCGCCATGGGCATCGACATCTCCGAAGAGGCCGGCTGGCTGCGCAACAAGGGCCTGCGGATCATCGGCGGCGGTGTCCGGCTCCAGCTCGACTGGCCGGAGCTCGCGTCGTACCCGGACTACGGACTGGTGCGCAAGCGTGACGACTTCGACGAGCAACTGGCGCGGCAGGCGCAGAAGGCGGGCGCGCGGCTGTACGAGCGCTGCAACGTGGGCGCCCCGGTCATCGACGACCGCACCGGCCGGATCACCGGCGTGCACGCCAAGCTCGGCGAGGAGAAGACTCCGGTCACCTTCCACGCCCCGCTGGTCGTCGCGGCCGACGGCAACTCCACCCGGCTGTCGCTCGCGATGGGCCTGCACCGGCGTGAGGACCGCCCGATGGGCGTGGCGGTCCGTACGTACTTCACCTCGCCGCGCCACGACGACGACTACCTCGAGTCGTGGCTGGAGCTGTGGGACCGGCGCGGGCCCCAGGAGCGGCTGCTGCCCGGCTATGGCTGGATCTTCGGCATGGGTGACGGCACGTCGAACGTCGGCCTCGGGGTCCTCAACACCTCCGACTCCTTCAAGGAGCTGGACTGGCGGGAGGTCCTCAAGGCGTGGTGCGCCTCGATGCCGGAGGACTGGGGCTACACGCCGGAGAACATGACTGGCCCGATCCGCGGGGCCGCGCTCCCGATGGCCTTCAACCGGCAGCCGCACTACACCAAGGGGCTGTTGCTGGTCGGCGACGCGGGCGGTCTGGTCAACCCGTTCAACGGGGAGGGCATCGCCTATGCGATGGAATCCGGTCAGATCGCCGCGGACGTGATCGTCCAGGCGCATGCCCGCGCGACCCCGGCCCAGCGAGAGCTGGCCCTGCGGAACTACCCGAAGATCCTCAAGGACACCTACGGCGGCTACTACACACTGGGGCGCGCCTTCGTGAAGCTGATCGGCAACCCGAAGGTCATGAAGGTGGCGACGCAGCGCGGCCTCACGCACCCGCTGCTGATGAAGTTCACCCTCAAGCTGCTGGCCAACCTGACGGACCCGTCGGGCGGCGACGCGATGGACCGCATCATCAACGGCCTGTCGAAGGTCGCGCCGAAGGCGTAGCGCCGGCCCGGCGCGTCAGCCGCCCTCGCGCTTCCGGTCACGACCGGGAGGCGAGGGCGTTCGTGGATTCTGCGCGGCGCAGTGGCCTCCCCTGCTCTCGCTCCGCGATGCCCGAGCAACGTGTGGCGCTCGCCTTGGTCTGCCTGAGTGGGTGCTGACCGGCGACACCGAGGCACTGGCCAGCGGCCATGCCAAGCAGCGCGCGCTCCTGGTTCTCGACCTCGCTGCGGCGCACCTCGCCGCTGGTCGCTTGGAAGCGGCCTTCGCCCTTGCTTCCCGCGCGGTGGACACCGGGCTCCAGTACCGCTCCGGGCGGATCGTGGACCGCGCCCGAGCCGTCCGCCGCTCCCTCACGACCACCTAGCCGCCCAAGGTGGTACGAGAATTCGATGAGCGCCTGCACGGCGTCTACCTGTAGGAGGACCGTTCGATGCGCCTGGGGATCACTGGCCACCGGGGGCTGGGCGACGAAGTCGAGCAGCAGGTCCGGCGGCTCCTTGAAGCCGCAGTGCAGGCTTATGCCGTGACGGAGCTGGTCGCGGTCTCGTGCATAGCCGACGGCCCGGACGCTTGGTTCGCTGAAGCGGTGCTGAGCTACGGAGGCCGGCTCGAGGTGGTCGTCCCCGCCCAGCAGTACCGTCAAGGCCTTCCTGCCTGGCACCACCCGGTATACGACGAACTCCTGTGCCGTGCGGCAAAGGTCCACCACACCGGCATGGTGGTATCGGACGAGGCGGCGCACATGGCGGGCAGCGAGGTCCTGGTGGGCTTGGTGGACGAACTGCTCGCCGTGTGGGACGGAAAGCCCGCTCGGGGCTACGGGGGCACGGCCGATGTCGTGTCGTACGCCGAGAACATGGGGGGTGCCGGTCCGCGTACTGTGGCCGCAGGGTGCAGTCCGCGATTAGCGGCCACGCCGCCTGGAAGCGGTGAGTCCGCCCCCCTGACTGATTACGAGGAGTCCCGCTTCGCCGAGCGGAGCCACCCGTACGAGGGGCGGACTCAGGAGCGCGAGCACCTCATGGGGTGAGGGAGAGCACCAGCTGCCGGCGGCCGTGTGTGGGCACCTGGGGCAAGTTCCGAAAGGCCGCAGCCCGTACGGGCCGCGGCCTTCGGATGAGCGCTGCGTCGCCTACAGGACGCGGACCGCGCCCGTCGGGGGGTCGTAGCTCAGGTCGCGCTCCACGACGCCGGTGCTCGAGTTCTGGGCACCGATGAACTTGCCGCCGCCGACGTACACGCCAACGTGGTACGCGTTGCTCGCGCTGCCCCAGTAGAGGATGTCCCCGGGCTGCAGGTTGCTCAGCGACACCTGGGTGCCGGACGTCGCCTGGGCCGACGAGACGCGCGGCAGGTCGACGCCGACCGTCCGGAACGCGGCCTGGGTCAGGCCCGAGCAGTCGTACGCGGAGGGACCGCTGGCACCCATCACGTACGCCTTCCCCACCTGCGCCCGCAGGAAGCCGAGGAGCGTCGAGACGCGGCTCGTCGAGGCGGAGGCGCTCGGCAGAGCGGTGCGCTCGCTGGAGCGGGCGGCCCGCGCGCGGGCCTCGCGGGCGGCCTTCGCCTTGCGTGCGGCCTCGGCCCGCCGCTCGGCTTCGAGCTTGGCCTTCTTCGCGGCCTTCTGCGCGGCCTCGGCGGCGCGGTCCTGGCGCTCGCGGAGCTCCAAGGCCTGCGCATAGTCGAGCGCGGCCTGCTGGGTGGCCGCCGAGGACTGGGCGGCGGCATGCGCCAGTGAGGCTCCCAGCGCGGGCATCTCCACGGTCTGCGTGACGGGTTCCGAGGCGTTCGCCGGGGCGGCGGCTCCGGTCACGCTCAGCGTGCTGAGGACGCCGCCGGCAACTCCGGTGCGAAGCGCCCAGCTGCGGGTGCTGGGCCGGGGTTTCCGGCGGCGACGTATGTGGGCGTTGGTGGACATGAGACCACGGCTATCAGGGGGTCGAGGTTGCCTTCAAGAAACGTGTGATGCGCCACAGTTGTCGCGTACGCGTCCGAAATCGGCAGTTGTCGATCTTGGATGTCCGCGTCCCGCGCGGATGGATGGGCTCCGGTCAGTGGCATGATCACGGATTTTCTTTGATTCGCCCGAATTGCTCGCTGCCTATCACCACCCACGCTGTGTGGCCAAGCAAAACAGTTCGCGCGGTCATGTGGACGTGGGATAGGTCACGGATTGAACCGCACGAAGCCGTGTGTGAACGGATGCACGTACTCGCGACGACCCTCAGGCCGCGGTTTCTGCGCCGAGCGGCACTATCAGGCGCCGCCGGCCATTGCGAATTTGCATCCGGGTACGTCGATTTGGTAGGCCGACACCCCTCTGACCAGCGGCTACGCAGTCGAATGTCACACCTGGTGATCAGTCGGGGGCTTCACGTGTGAAGATCACCGCTCATCCGACTTCATGATCGTTCGTCAGGTGGTGGAGATCACAAATGCGTTCCCCGCACCCGTGTCGCAGATCACAGACCGAGAGGCATAGGATGCAGGCGAATCGGGCTTGTGAACTGCCTCACATGTGCACGATCTTCGTGAGGCCGCGAGCGAGACCGGTGTGGTCCGCAGTCACCGTCGACTGGAAGGAGCGAGGAGCGTGAACGCCTATGCGCCCATCCTCGTGCTCGGCGCCCTCGGGGCAGGCTTCGCGATCTTCTCCGTGGTCATGGCCGCCCTCATCGGCCCCAAGCGTTACAACCGGGCCAAACTCGAGGCGTACGAGTGCGGCATCGAGCCAACTCCACATCCCGCCGGTGGCGGGCGCTTCCCGATCAAGTACTACCTGACGGCGATGCTCTTCATCGTCTTCGACATCGAGATCGTCTTCCTCTATCCCTGGGCCGTCACCTTCGACGCCCTCGGGATCTTCGGGCTCGTCGAGATGCTGCTCTTCGTGCTCACCGTCTTCGTCGCCTACGCCTACGTCTGGCGCCGCGGCGGACTGGAATGGGACTAGGGGGCACAGCATGGGAATCGAAGAGAAGCTGCCGAGCGGCTTTCTGCTGACGACGGTCGAGCAGGCCGCCGGGTGGGTGCGGAAGTCCTCCGTCTTCCCGGCCACCTTCGGGCTGGCCTGCTGCGCCATCGAGATGATGACCACCGGCGCCGGACGCTATGACCTGGCGCGCTTCGGCATGGAGGTCTTCCGCGGCTCCCCGCGGCAGGCGGATCTGATGATCGTCGCCGGGCGCGTCAGCCAGAAGATGGCCCCGGTGCTGCGGCAGGTCTACGACCAGATGCCGAACCCGAAGTGGGTCATCTCCATGGGCGTGTGTGCGTCCACCGGCGGCATGTTCAACAACTACGCGATCGTGCAGGGCGTCGACCACATCGTCCCCGTCGACATCTATCTGCCCGGCTGCCCGCCCCGCCCCGAGATGCTGATGGACGCGATCCTCAAGCTCCACCAGAAGATCCGCGAGGAGAAGCTCGGCGTGAACCGCGAGCAGGCGGCGCGCGAGGCGGAGGAAACGGCGCTCAAGGCACTGCCCACCATCGAGATGAAGGGGCTGCTCCGGTGAGCGACAACAACGGCGTCAACCCCGACAAGGATCTGAACGCCCAGAACCTGCCGGGCCGGCGCGGCGACCACGGCGAAGTGATCGACGTGCGCCGCGGCATGTTCGGCGCGAACAACGGCGGCGACACCTCCGGCTACGGAGGGCTCGTACGGTCCGTACGGCTGCCCGGCGCGGCCACCCGCCCGTACGGGGGCTGGTTCGACGAGGTCGCGGACGAGCTCGAAGGCGCGCTGGAGGAGCAGGGCCTCCTCCCCGAGAACGCCATCGAGAAGACGGTCGTGGACCGCGATGAGCTGACCTTCCACATCGCGCGCGAGCATCTGCCGCGCGTGGCGCAGACCCTGCGCGACGACCCGGCCCTGCGCTTCGAGCTCTGCACGGGGGTGAGCGGGGTGCACTACGAGGGCGACAAGGGCCGCGAGCTGCACGCCGTGTACCACCTGCGCTCGATCACCCACAACCGGCTCATCCGCCTCGAGGTGAGCGCGCCCGACAGCGACCCGCACATCCCCTCGATCGTCTCGGTCTACCCGACCAACGACTGGCACGAGCGCGAGACGTACGACTTCTTCGGCCTCATCTTCGACGGCCACCCCGCGCTGACGCGGATCATGATGCCGGACGACTGGCAGGGCTTCCCGCAGCGCAAGGACTACCCCCTCGGCGGCATCCCCGTCGAGTACAAGGGCGCCCAGATCCCGGCTCCGGACCAGCGGAGGTCGTACTCCTGATGTCCACCTCACACGCAACCCCCAGGGAAACGACCGAAGGCACCGTCTACACCGTCACCGGCGGCGACTGGGACGAGGTCGTCCAGGCGGCCGGCAAGGCCGACGACGAGCGGATCGTCGTCAACATGGGCCCGCAGCACCCGTCCACGCACGGCGTGCTCCGGCTGATCCTGGAGATCGACGGCGAGACGGTCACCGAGGCCCGCTGCGGCATCGGCTATCTGCACACCGGCATCGAGAAGAACCTCGAGTACCGGAACTGGACGCAGGGCACGACGTTCGTGACGCGCATGGACTACCTCACGCCGTTCTTCAACGAGACGGCGTACTGCCTGGCCGTGGAGAAGCTCCTCGGTATCGAGGACGACATCCCGGACCGGGCCACCGTGCTGCGCGTGCTGCTGATGGAGCTGAACCGTCTCTCCTCCCACCTGGTGGCGATCGCCACCGGCGGCATGGAGCTCGGCGCCACCACGATCATGATCTACGGGTTCCGGGACCGCGAGATGATCCTGGACATCTACGAGCTGATCACCGGCCTGCGGATGAACCACGCGTACATCCGGCCCGGCGGCCTCGCCCAGGACCTGCCCCCCGGCGCCGTGGACCAGATCCGCGAGTTCATCAAGAAGATGCGGAAGAACCTGCCGGAGTACGACAAGCTCGCCACCGGCAACCCGATCTTCAAGGGCCGCATGCAGGACGTCGGTTATCTGGACCTCGCCGGCTGTATGGCGCTCGGCGCCACCGGACCGATCCTGCGCGCCACCGGCCTGCCGCACGACCTGCGCAAGACCCAGCCCTACTGCGGCTACGAGACCTACGACTTCGAGGTGCCGACCGCCGACACCTGCGACTCCTACGGCCGCTTCCTGATCCGTCTGGAGGAGATGCGCCAGTCGCTGCGGATCGTCGAGCAGTGTCTGGACCGGCTGGAGCCCGGCCCGGTGATGGTGGCCGACAAGAAGATCGCCTGGCCCGCCCAACTGGCCCTCGGCCCCGACGGGCTCGGCAACTCCCTGGACCACATCAAGAACATCATGGGCACCTCCATGGAGGCCCTGATCCACCACTTCAAGCTGGTCACCGAGGGCTTCCGGGTCCCGCCCGGCCAGGTGTACGCGGCCGTGGAGTCCCCCAAGGGCGAGCTGGGCGTCCACGCGGTCAGCGACGGCGGCACGCGTCCGTACCGGGTCCACTTCCGCGACCCGTCCTTCACCAACCTGCAGACCATGGCGGCGATGTGCGAGGGCGGCATGGTCGCCGACGTCATCGTCGCGGTGGCGTCCATCGACCCTGTGATGGGAGGCGTCGACCGGTGACAGACGTCAGCCTGGGCATGCCGCAGCTGCCCGCCCCCGACTACCCGGCCCATGTACGGGCCCGGCTGGAAGCGGACGCACGCGAACTCATCGCCCGCTACCCCGACAGCCGCAGCGCGCTGCTGCCGCTGCTGCACCTGGTGCAGGCCGAGGAGGGGTACGTCTCGCGCACCGGCATCCGCTTCTGCGCCGAGATGCTCGACCTCACCACCGCCGAGGTCACCGCCGTGTCCACCTTCTACACGATGTACCGGCGCAAGCCCTCCGGCGAGTACCAGGTCGGTGTCTGCACCAACACCCTGTGCGCGGTCATGGGCGGCGACGCCATCTTCGAAGAGCTCCAGCAGCACCTGGGCGTCGGCAACGGCGAGACCACCGAGGACGGCAAGGTCACCCTCGAGCACATCGAGTGCAACGCGGCCTGCGACTTCGCCCCCGTGGTGATGGTCAACTGGGAGTTCTTTGACAACCAGACGCCCGAGTCCGCCAGGCAGCTCGTCGACGACCTGCGCGCGGGGCGGACCGTCCGGCCCACCCGCGGCGCGCCGCTGTGCTCGTACAAGGAGACCGCCCGCATCCTCGCCGGCTTCCCCGACACCCGCCCCGGCGCGGTCGAGGCCACCGGCGGTGCGGGCCCCGCCTCGCTCATCGGCCTGCGGCTGGCCAAGGGTGAGGGCGAACCCGGCCGTATCGTCTCGCCGCGCTCGGGCTCCTACCCGGCGGACGAGACACCCCCAGGGCACCAAAGCTCCCATGATTCCCCGATGAAGACATCGGCGTCCGACCCGGAGCACCCGGCCGGACCGGTGTCCGAGGAGGGTGAGTGATGACAGTGTCCATGGAAGAACACGGCGGCACCGCCCGTGCCGGAGGCAGTGGGGGAGAGATGAGCCCCGAGAAGCTGCTGTCGCCCGTGCTCTCCGCGTTCTGGGACGAGCCCGAGTCGTGGACCCTGCAGACCTATCTGCGCCACGACGGCTACGAGGGGCTGCGCAAGGCCCTGGCGATGCCGCCCGACGACGTGATCGCGTACGTCAAGGACTCCGGCCTGCGCGGCCGCGGCGGGGCGGGCTTCCCCACCGGAATGAAGTGGCAGTTCATCCCGCAGGGCGACGGCAAGCCGCACTACCTCGTGGTCAACGCCGACGAGTCCGAGCCCGGCACCTGCAAGGACATCCCGCTCCTGTTCGCCAACCCGCACTCCCTGATCGAGGGCATCGTGATCGCCTGCCATGCGATCCGCTCGAACCACGCCTTCATCTATCTGCGCGGTGAGGTGGTGCCTGTGCTGCGCCGGCTGCACCACGCGGTCGCCGAGGCGTACCAGGCGGGCTACCTCGGCAAGGACATCCTGGGCAGCGGGCTCGACCTCGAACTGACCGTGCACGCGGGCGCCGGCGCGTACATCTGCGGGGAGGAGACCGCCCTGCTGGACTCCCTGGAAGGCCGCCGCGGCCAGCCCCGGCTGCGACCCCCCTTCCCGGCCGTCGCCGGCCTGTACGCCTGCCCCACTGTCGTCAACAACGTCGAGTCCATCGCCTCGGTTCCCGCGATCCTGCACAAGGGCAAGGACTGGTTCCGGTCGATGGGCAGCGAGAAGTCCCCGGGCTTCACGCTCTACTCGCTCTCCGGCCATGTCGCGGCCCCCGGGCAGTACGAGGCCCCGCTCGGTATCACCCTGCGTCAGCTGCTCGACATGAGCGGCGGGATGCGCCCCGGGCACCGGCTGAAGTTCTGGACGCCAGGCGGCTCCTCCACCCCGCTGCTCACCGACGAGCACCTCGACGTCCCGCTGGACTACGAGGGAGTGGGCGCGGCCGGTTCGATGCTCGGCACCAAGGCGCTGCAGTGCTTCGACGAGACCACCTGCGTCGTGCGCGCCGTGACCCGCTGGACCGAGTTCTACGCCCACGAGTCCTGCGGCAAGTGCACCCCCTGCCGCGAGGGCACGTACTGGCTGGTCCAGCTGCTGCGCGACATCGAGGCGGGCAAGGGGCAGATGTCGGACCTCGACAAGCTCGCCGACATCGCCGACAACATCAACGGCAAGTCCTTCTGCGCGCTGGGCGACGGCGCCGCCAGCCCGATCTTCTCCTCGCTCACGTACTTCCGCGAGGAGTACGAGCAGCACATCACCGGACGGGGCTGCCCCTTCGACCCGGCGAAGTCCACCGTCTGGGCCGACCACCACAAGACCGCCACCAAGGGGGTGCTCGCATAACCATGACTGTCACCACGAACGCTCCCACCGGAGGCGGAGCGGCCGTACCGCCCGAGGATCTGGTGTCCGTCACCATCGACGGCATCGAGATCAGCGTGCCCAAGGGGACGCTGGTGATCCGGGCCGCCGAGCTGCTCGGCATCGAGATCCCGCGCTTCTGCGACCACCCGCTGCTGGACCCGGTCGGCGCCTGCCGCCAGTGCATCGTCGAGGTCGAGGGCCAGCGCAAGCCCATGGCGTCCTGCACGATCACCTGTACGGACGGGATGGTGGTGAAGACTCAACTCACCTCGCCGGTCGCCGAAAAGGCCCAGCGCGGTGTGATGGAGCTGCTGCTGATCAACCACCCGCTCGACTGCCCGGTCTGCGACAAGGGCGGCGAGTGCCCGCTGCAGAACCAGGCCATGAGCGCCGGGCAGGCCGACTCCCGCTTCGAAGGAAAGAAGCGGACGTACGCCAAGCCCGTCCCGATCTCCACCCAGGTGCTGCTGGACCGCGAGCGCTGCGTGCTGTGCGCGCGCTGCACCCGCTTCTCCAACCAGATCGCGGGCGACCCCATGATCGAGCTGCTCGAGCGGGGCGCGCTGGAGCAGGTCGGCACCGGCGAGGGCGACCCGTTCGAGTCGTACTTCTCCGGCAACACCATCCAGATCTGCCCCGTGGGCGCGCTCACCTCTGCCGCGTACCGGTTCCGCGCCCGCCCGTTCGACCTGGTGTCCTCGCCGAGCGTCTGCGAGCACTGCGCGGGCGGCTGCGCGACCCGTACGGACCACCGGCGCGGCAAGGTGATGCGGCGCCTGGCGGCCGATGACCCCGAGGTCAACGAGGAGTGGATCTGCGACAAGGGCCGCTTCGGCTTCCGCTACGCCCAGTTGCCGGACCGGCTCACCAGCCCGCTGGTACGCAGCGCGGAGTCCGGTGAGCTGGAGCCGGCGAGCTGGCCCGAGGCGCTTGAGGCCGCGGCCAGGGGGCTGGCGACGGCGAAGGGCCGTACCGGCGTACTGACCGGCGGGCGGCTGACGGTCGAGGACGCGTACGCGTACGCCAAGTTCGCCCGGGTCGCCCTGGAGACCAACGACATCGACTTCCGCGCCCGCGTGCACAGCGCCGAGGAGGCCGACTTCCTCGCCGCCCACATCGCCGGCCGGGGCCGGGATCTGGATGGCAGTGGGGTTACCTACAGCGCGCTGGAGAAGGCGCCGGCGGTGCTGCTGGTCGGCTTCGAGTCCGAGGAGGAGTCGCCCGGCGTCTTCCTCCGCCTGCGCAAGGCCCACCGCAAGCACGGCCAGCGCACCTTCGCCATCGCCACGCACGCCACCCGCGGACTGACCAAGGCCGGCGGCACGCTGCTGCCCGCCGCGCCCGGCACCGAGCCCGAGTGGCTGAACGCGCTGGCGAGCAACACCGGCCTGGACGGCGACGGTCTGGCGGCCGCGGAGGCCCTGCGTACCGAGGGCGCCGTGATCATCGTCGGAGAGCGGCTGGCCGCCGTCCCCGGCGGGCTGACCTCCGCCGCACGGGCCGCCACCGCCACCGGCGCGCAGCTGGTGTGGATTCCGCGCCGGGCGGGCGAGCGCGGCGCCATCGAGGCGGGCGCCCTGCCCGGGCTGCTGCCCGGCGGCCGTCCCGCCACCGACCCGCGCGCCGGCGAGCAGGTCGCCGCCGCCTGGGGCGTGTCCGTACTGCCGCTCCGGCACGGCCGCGACACCGGCCAGATCATCGAGGCCGCCGCCACCGGGGAGCTCAGCGCGCTGCTTGTCGCCGGGGTCGAGGTCGCGGACCTGCCCGACCCGGCGCGGGCGGCCGAGGCCCTGGACGCGGTGGGCTTCCTGGTGAGCCTGGAGCAGCGGCCGAGCGAGGTGACCGCGCGGGCGGATGTCGTCCTGCCGGTCGCCGCGGTCGCCGAGAAGGCGGGCACCTTCCTCAACTGGGAAGGCCGCGCCCGGCCGTTCGAGGCCGCGCTCAAGCCCGACCAGATGAGCCGGCGCAGTGTGCCGGCGGACGGCCGGGTGCTCACCATGCTGGCCGACGCGCTCGGTGTGGACCTGGGCCTGCCGGACGTACGAACGACCCGCCGCGAGATCGAGCGGCTGGGCATCTGGGGCGGCCCGTATGCCGCCGACCCCGCCGAGTCGTCGCAGCCGCTGCCCCGCCCGGGCGCGGGCGAGGCCATCCTCGCGGGCCACCGGCTGCTGCTCGACCAGGGCCGGCTGCAGGAGGGCGACGAGGCCCTGGCCGGTACGCGCCACGCGCCCGTCGCCCGGCTCTCCGCCGCCACGGCCGAGGAGGCCGGGCTCGCCGACGGGGCGCTGGTGCAGGTCACCGGCCCGGCCGGGTCCGTCCAACTCCCGCTGCAGATCACCGCGATGCCCGACCGGGTGGTGTGGCTGCCCCTGAACTCCGTCGGGGGCGGGGTCACGGCCGATACCGGTGCGCACCCCGGTGAGCTGGTCCGGCTCGGGGCCGACAGCGGCGCCGGAGATGACGCGGACGCCGACACCAAGGGACCGGAGGTGCGATCGTGAGCGCATTCTCGACGCCGAGCGCAGGTTCGGCCCTCAGCCAGTACCTCGCGGCCGGTGACCTGTCCATGTTCGGACGGGACCCGTGGTGGCTGGTCGTGATCAAGGCGGTCTTCTGCTTCGCCTTCCTGATGCTGACCGTGCTGTTCTCGATCGTCTGGGAGCGCAAGGTCGTCGCGTGGATGCAGCTGCGCATCGGCCCCAACCGGCACGGCCCCTGGGGCATGCTGCAGTCCCTCGCCGACGGCATCAAGCTGATGCTGAAGGAAGACATCGTCGTCAAGCGCGCCGACAAGGTCGTCTACGTCCTCGCGCCGATCGTCGCCGCCATCCCCGCCTTCATGGCCGTCGCGGTGATCCCGTTCGGCCCGGCCGGCAACGAGGTCTCGATCTTCGGACACCGGACGACGATGCAGCTGACCGATCTGCCGATCGCGGTCCTGTACATCCTCGCGGTCGCCTCGGTCGGCATCTACGGCATCGTGCTGGCCGGCTGGTCGTCCGGCTCGACGTACCCGCTGCTCGGCGGCCTGCGCTCCTGCGCGCAGATGATCTCCTACGAGATCGCGATGGGCGCCGCCTTCGCGTCGGTCTTCCTCTACTCCGGGTCGATGTCGACCTCGACGATCGTCGAGGCCCAGCACGACCGCTGGTTCGTGATCCTGCTGCCGGTGTCCTTCCTGCTCTACATCGCGACGATGGTGGGCGAGACCAACCGGGCGCCGTTCGACATGCCGGAGTCCGAGGGCGACCTGGTCGGCGGCTTCAACACCGAGTACTCGTCGATCAAGTTCGCGATGTTCATGCTCGCCGAATACGTGAACATGGTGACGGTCTCGGCGGTCGCCGCGACCCTGTTCCTCGGCGGCTGGCGGGCTCCGTACCCGATCAGCGCGTTCTGGCCGGGTGCGAACCACGGCTGGTGGCCGATGCTCTGGTTCGTCATCAAGGTCCAGCTGCTGCTGTTCTTCTTCATCTGGCTGCGCGGCACGCTCCCGCGGGTGCGCTACGACCAGCTGATGAAGCTCGGCTGGAAGGTGCTCATCCCGGTCTCGGTGACCTGGCTGATGCTGGTCGCCACCGTCCGGGCGCTGCGCAACGAGAACTACCAGTTCCAGGACATCGCGCTGTACGTCGGCGGCGGGGTGCTCGCGATCCTGCTGCTGTCCTTCCTCATCGACGTGTTCCGGGCGCGGGAGGAGCACAAGGCGGAGGCCGAGGGCGGTCCACCGCCCGAGTTCGACCCCATGGCCGGCGGCTTCCCCGTACCGCCGCTGCCCGGACAGACCCTGCCGCCCGTACCGAGGCGCCGCTCGCGCGGTGAGCGCCAGCTGGTCGGTCACGGTCCGGCGGAGACCACCGAAGACGGTAAGGAGGCCGACGGTGCCTGACTTCCAGAACCCCGTAGCCGGCTTCGGCGTGACCTTCAAGGGCATGTTCAAGAAGCGGCTGACCGAGCAGTACCCCGAGTACAAGAAGCCGACCGCGCCTCGCTTCCACGGCCGGCACCAGCTCAACCGGCACCCGGACGGGCTGGAGAAGTGCATCGGCTGCGAGCTGTGCGCCTGGGCCTGCCCGGCTGACGCCATCTATGTGGAGGGCGCGGACAACACCGACGAGGAGCGCTACTCGCCGGGTGAGCGCTACGGCCGCGTCTACCAGATCAACTATCTGCGCTGCATCCTGTGCGGTCTGTGCGTCGAGGCGTGCCCGACCCGGGCGCTGACGATGACGAACGACTACGAACTCGCCGACCGGACCCGCGAGTCGCTCATCTACACCAAGGAGGAGCTGCTCGCCGGCCTGGAGGAGGGCATGGTCGACACCCCGCACGCGATCTTCCCCGGGATGACCGAGAAGGACTACTACCGCGGCCTGGTCACCGAGGCCGCACCCGGTACGGAACGCCAGGTCGCGGTCTCCAAGGGCGAAGTGCCCGACTCCGAGCGGCCTCCGGCCGGGGCCGACGGGACGGTCACGACCCCCGGCGGCACCCGGCCGGCCGGGACGGGGGAGGAGGCATGAGCACCATCGCCGCAGCGGCCTCCACCGGGGAGGCCGTACAGTTCTGGCTCCTCGGTGTCGTCGCCGTCCTGGGCGCACTCGGCACGGTCCTGATGAAGAAGGCCGTGCACAGCGCGCTCTGCCTGGCCGGGACCATGATCGTCCTGGCGGTCTTCTATCTCGCCAACGGCGCGTACTTCCTCGGCATCGTGCAGATCGTCGTCTACACCGGCGCGATCATGATGCTGTTCCTGTTCGTGGTCATGCTGGTCGGCGTCACCGCCGCCGACTCGCTCAAGGAGACCCTGAAGGGCCAGCGCTGGCTGGCGGCGGCCTGCGGCCTCGGCTTCGGCATCCTGCTGATCGCCGGGATCGGCAACGCCTCCCTGAAGACCTTCAACGGTCTGGGCCAGGCCAACGCCGGCGGAAACGTCGAGGGCCTGGCCGCGCTGATCTTCACCAAGTACGTGTTCGCCTTCGAGATCACCGGCGCGCTGCTGATCACGGCTGCCATCGGCGCGATGGTGCTCACCCACCGCGAGCGCACCGAGCGCGCCGCGACCCAGCGCGAGCAGTCCGTGGCCCGGATCCGCAACGGCAAGCACATCCCGCCGCTGCCGGCGCCCGGCGTGTACGCCCGGCACAATGCCGTGGACATCCCCGGCCTGCTGCCCGACGGCACACCGTCCGAGCTCACCGTCAGCCAGACGCTGCGCGCCCGCGGTCAGGTCCGGGATGTCTCCCAGGAGGCGCTCGCCGATCTGGCCGCGCTGGAGCAGCGCGCCGAGCACCGGCTCGAGCGGAGCGAGGAGGCCTCGAAGTGAATCCGGTCAACTACCTCTATCTCGCGGCCCTGCTGTTCAGCATCGGCGCGGCGGGCGTGCTGATCCGGCGCAACGCGATCGTCGTGTTCATGTGCATCGAGCTGATGCTGAACGCCTGCAACCTCGCGTTCGTCACCTTCTCGCGCATGCACGGCAACCTCGACGGCCAGATCATCGCCTTCTTCACGATGGTCGTCGCCGCCGCCGAGGTCGTGGTCGGCCTGGCGATCATCGTGACGATTTTCCGTACCCGCCACTCGGCCTCGGTCGACGACGCCAGCCTGATGAAGCTGTAAGGGGTCGCAAACAGTGGAGAACCTCATCGGATTGCTCGTCGCGGCGCCGCTTCTCGGCGCTGCGGTGCTGCTGTGCGGCGGCAGGTGGCTCGACCGTACGGGCCACTGGATCGGCTGCGCGCTCGCGGCGGCCTCGTTCGTGGTCGGAGCGGTGCTCTTCACCGACATGCTCGGCCGCGACGGCGAACACCGCGCCATCCACCAGCACCTGTACAGCTGGTTTTCCGTCGGAAGCTTCCACGCGGACGTGGCCTTCCAACTGGACCAGCTGTCCATGACCTTCGTCCTGCTGATCACCGGTGTGGGCACGCTGATCCACATCTACTCGATCGGCTATATGGAGCACGACGAGCGGCGCCGCCGCTTCTTCGGCTATCTCAACCTCTTTCTCGCGGCGATGCTGCTGCTCGTCCTCGCCGACAACTACCTGCTGCTGTACGTCGGGTGGGAGGGCGTCGGCCTGGCGTCGTACCTGCTGATCGGCTTCTGGCAGCACAAGCCGTCGGCGGCCACGGCGGCGAAGAAGGCGTTCATCGTCAACCGCGTCGGCGACATGGGTCTGTCGATCGCGATCATGCTGATGTTCACGACCTTCGGGACGTTCGCCTTCGAGCCGGTGCTGGCCTCGGTCCACAAGACCGGCGAGGGCACGCTCACCGCGATCGGCCTGATGCTGCTGCTCGCCGCGTGCGGCAAGTCGGCCCAGGTGCCGCTGCAGTCCTGGCTCGGTGACGCGATGGAGGGCCCGACCCCGGTCTCGGCCCTCATCCACGCCGCCACCATGGTGACCGCCGGCGTGTACCTGATCACCAGGTCCGGTGCGATCTTCAACGCTGCGCCTCAGGCCCAGACGGCGGTCGTGGCCGTCGGCGCGGTCACGCTGCTCTTCGGTGCGATCGTCGGTTGCGCGAAGGACGACATCAAGAAGGCCCTGGCCGGGTCGACCATGTCGCAGATCGGCTACATGGTCCTCGCCGCCGGCCTCGGGCCCATCGGCTATGTCTTCGCGATCATGCACCTGGTCACCCACGGCTTCTTCAAGGCCGGGCTGTTCCTCGGTGCCGGATCGGTCATGCACGCCATGAACGACGAGGTCGACATGCGCAAGTACGGGGCCTTGAGGAAGTACATGCCGGTCACCTTCGTCACCTTCGGCCTCGGCTATCTGGCGATCATCGGCTTCCCGGGCCTGTCCGGCTTCTGGTCCAAGGACAAGATCATCGAGGCGGCCTTCGCCAAGGGCGGTACGGAGGGCTGGATCCTCGGCGGCGCGGCACTGCTGGGCGCGGCCATCACCGCGTTCTACATGACCCGCGTGATGCTGCTGACCTTCTTCGGCGAGAAGCGGTGGCAGCCGGCCCCGGACCCCGACACGGCGCCCAGCGTCGAGCCGGGCATCGAGGTGCACCCCGGGGAACTGCCGCACCCGCACGAGTCTCCGAAGTCGATGACGATTCCGATGATCCTGCTGGCCTTCGGGTCGGTCTTCGCGGGCGGGCTGTTCAGCCTGAACGACGCGTTCCTGCACTGGCTGGACCCGGTCACGGGCCATGCGCACGGGCATCCGCCTGTCAGCGCACTGACCGTCACCCTCGCCACGATGGCCGTCCTCGTCATCGGCGCCGGACTCGCCTGGGCGCAGTACGGACGCCGGCCGGTCCCCGTCGTGGCGCCCCGTGGCTCGCTGCTCACCCGGGCCGCGCGCCGCGATCTGCTCCAGGACGACTTCAACCACGCCGTGTTCGTCAAGCCCGGCGAGTACCTCACCCGCGGCCTGGTCTACCTCGACCACTCGGTCGTCGACGGAGTGGTCAACGGCACCGCGGCCTCGGTCGGCGGGCTGTCCGGCCGGATGCGCCGGATCCAGAACGGTTTCGCCCGCTCCTACGCGGTCTCGATGTTGGGCGGTACGGCGGTGCTCATCGCCGCGACCCTGCTGATGAGGGCGGTCTGATCGCCATGTCCCAAACGGTATTTCCCCTGTTGACGCTCACGGCCGCGGTGCCCGCTCTCGGCGCGGTGGCCACCGCTGCGGTACCGGCCGCGCGGCGGGCCGCCGCCAAGTGGCTGGCGCTGTTGTTCTCCCTTGCCACGCTGCTGCTGGCGGCGGCCGTCCTGGTCCGCTTCAAGCCCGGCGGCGCGCGGTACCAGCTGACCGAATCCCACGCCTGGATCAAGGACTTCGGCGTGCGGTACGAGCTGGGAGTGGACGGCATCGCCGTTGCGCTCATCGCGCTGACCGCCGTCCTCATCCCGTTTGTGATCCTGGCGGGCTGGCACGACGCCGATCCGCTGGAAGAGAAGAACCCGAACCGCCGGTGGCGGCCGACCCAGGGCTTCTTCGCGCTGATCCTGATGGTCGAGGCGATGGTGATCCTCTCCTTCGAGGCCACCGACGTCTTCCTCTTCTACATCTTCTTCGAAGCCATGCTGATCCCGATGTACTTCCTCATCGGCGGCTTCGGGGACCGGGCACACGCCGGCGGCGAGGACGACGCGGCCAAGCAGCGGTCGTACGCGGCGGTGAAGTTCCTGCTCTACAACCTCGCAGGCGGCCTGATCATGCTCGCCGCGGTCATCGGGCTCTTCGCCGTCACCGCCCACCAGCTGGGCGCCGGTACCTTCTCCCTCCAGGAGATCGTCCGGGCCCGGGCCAGCGGCGAGCTGCAGATGGCGACCACCACCGAGCGGCTGCTCTTCCTCGGCTTCTTCTTCGCCTTCGCCGTGAAGGCGCCGCTGTGGCCGCTGCACACCTGGCTGCCCAACGCCATGGGGGAGTCGACCGCCCCGGTCGCCGTCCTGATCACCGCGGTGGTCGACAAGGTCGGCACCTTCGCGATGCTCCGCTTCTGCCTCGGGCTGTTCCCGGAGGCCAGCCACTGGGCCACCCCCGCGATCCTTGTGCTCGCCGTCATCAGCATCATCTACGGCGCGCTCCTCGCGGTCGGCCAGCGGGACATCAAGCGGCTGGTGGCCTACGCCTCGATCTCGCACTTCGGCTTCATCATCATGGGCATCTTCGCCATGACCAGCCAGGGGCAGAGCGGCGCCACCCTCTACATGGTCAACCACGGGATCTCGACCGCGGCGCTGATGCTGGTCGCCGGGTTCCTGATCTCGCGCCGCGGCTCGCGCCTGATCGCCGACTACGGCGGTGTCCAGAAGGTCGCCCCGGTGCTGGCCGGCACCTTCCTCATCGGCGGTCTGGCCACCCTGTCGCTGCCGGGGCTCGCGCCGTTCGTCAGCGAATTCCTGGTCCTGGTCGGTACGTTCAGCCGCTACCCGGCACTCGGCATCATCGCCACCTTCGGCATTGTGCTGGCGGCGCTGTACGTACTGGTGCTCTACCAGCGCACGATGACCGGGCCGGTGCGGGAGGGCGTACGGAAGATGCCGGACCTGCGGCTGCGTGAGCTGGTGGTCGTCGGCCCGCTCATCGCGCTGCTGCTGTTCCTCGGCGTCTATCCGCAGCCGCTGACCCAGATCGTCAACCCGGCCGTCCAGCACACCCTGTCCGACGTGCACAAGAAGGACCCGACGCCCGAGGTGGAGGCCGCGAAGTGAGCACTGCGACAGCTGTCCACAGCCTGTGGACAACGGCAGCCGGGCCAATCGACAAGATCCCGGCCCCGCAGATCGAGTACGGCCAGCTGGCGCCGACGCTGATCGTGATCGGCGCGGCCGTCCTGGGCGTCCTGATCGAGGCCTTCCTGCCGCGCCGCAGCCGCTACTACGCACAGCTGCTGCTGAGCCTGGTCGCGCTGGCGGCTGCCTTCGCGGCCGTCATCGGGCTCGCGGCGGGCGGCTATGCGACGGGCAAGGCGGGGGTGGCGGCGATGGGGGCCGTCGCCGTCGACGGTCCGGCGCTGTTCCTGCAGGGGACGATCCTGCTGGTCTCCCTGATCGCCGTCTTCACCTTCGCCGAGCGGCGGCTGGACCCAGCCGCCCACGGCAAGCGGGTCGACTCCTTCGCCGCGCAGCCCGCGGCCGTACCGGGCAGCGCGGGCGAACAGGCCGCGGTCAAGGCCGGGTTCACCACCACCGAGGTCTTCCCGATCCTGCTCTTCGCGGTCGGCGGGATGCTCCTCTTCCCCTCCGCCAACGACCTGCTGACGCTGTTCATCGCCCTGGAGGTGTTCTCCCTCCCGCTGTATGTGCTGTGCGCGCTGGCCCGCCGCCACCGCCTGCTCTCGCAGGAGGCAGCGGTCAAGTACTTCCTGCTCGGCGCGTTTTCCTCCGCCTTCCTGCTGTTCGGTGTCGCGCTGCTGTACGGCTACGCGGGCACGGTCTCGTACGCCGGGATCGCGGAAGTCGTCGCCGGTCAGGTCCGCCAGGTGGACCCGGCGCTCGCCGGGACCATGGGCAATGACGCCCTGCTGCTGATCGGCGGCGCGATGGTGCTGGTGGGCCTGCTGTTCAAGGTCGGCGCCGTGCCGTTCCACATGTGGACGCCGGATGTCTACCAGGGCGCCCCGACCCCGGTCACCGGCTTCATGGCGGCGGCCACCAAGGTCGCGGCCTTCGGTGCGTTGCTGCGGCTGCTGTACGTCGTGCTGCCCGGCCTGCGCTGGGACTGGCGGCCGGTGATGTGGGGCGTCGCGATCGTCACGATGGTGATCGGCGCGATCCTCGCGGTCACCCAGACCGATGTGAAGCGGCTGCTGGCGTACTCCTCGATCGCGCACGCCGGCTTCATCCTCGCCGGTGTCATCGCCGCCAGCCCGGACGGCATTTCGTCCGTGCTGTTCTACCTGGCCGCGTACTCCTTCGTGACGCTCGGCGCCTTCGCCGTGGTGACGCTGGTGCGCGACGCGGGCGGCGAGGCAACCCACCTGTCCAAGTGGGCCGGGCTCGGGCGTCGTTCGCCGCTGGTCGCGGCCATCTTCGCGGTGTTCCTGCTGGCCTTCGCGGGCATTCCGCTGACCTCCGGATTCTCCGGTAAGTTCGCGGTCTTCAAGGCGGCCGCCGAGAGCGGTGCGGGCGCGCTGGTGGTCGTGGGTGTGATCTCCTCCGCGATCGCCGCGTTCTTCTACATCCGGGTGATCGTGCTGATGTTCTTCAGCGAGCCGCAGCCCGGCGGGCCCTCGGTCGCCGTGCCGAGCCCGCTGACGATGACGGCGATCGCGGTCGGGGTCGCGGTCACCCTCGCCCTGGGTGTCGCACCGCAGTACTTCCTGGATCTGGCCGGCCAGGCGGGCGTGTTCGTGCGGTAGCCGCAGCCAGGACGCTCCGGCGAAGGGGGAGCAGGGACACCTCCCTGCTCCCCCTTCCCTGAATGTCATTCGCCACATTTCTACGGATTCCGGGGGCGTTGGCCGTTCGTTCACCACTGGATGGCACATTGTCCGGGTGAATCTCGACCAGTCCCAGCGCCGACTGCCCGCACCGGCCGTCCCCACCGGCCGGGTCACCCAGGTCATCGCCCACCGCGGCGCCTCCTACGAGCACCCCGAGCACACCCTCGCCGCATACGAGCAGGCCATCGCGGACGGCGCCGACGCGCTGGAGTGCGATGTACGGCTGACCGGCGACGGCCGGCTGGTGTGCGTCCACGACCGCCGCGTGGACCGTACGTCCGACGGGCGCGGCGCCGTCTCCGCCATGAGCCTCGATGAGCTCGACCGCCTGGACTTCGGCTCCTGGAAGGGCGGCGGCGCCGAGCCCGCGCGCATTCTCGCCTTCGACGAGCTGCTGGCGCTGGCCACCTCCGCCCCCCGGCCGGTCGGCATCGCCGTCGAGACCAAGCACCCCACTCGCTGGGCGGGCCGCGTCGAGCAGGAGCTCTTCCGCCAGCTCCGGCTCTTCGGCCTCCACCGTCCGGAACCGGGCCGGCCGCCGCGGGTGCGGGTGATGAGCTTTTCACGGCTGGCGCTGCGCCGGATGCGGGCGCTCGCCCCTGAGCTGCCGCGCGTCCTGCTGACCGAACGCACAAGGGCCAGCGGGTCGGATCCTTCGGCTCCGCATCTGCGTTCAGCCTCAACGGACCCAAGCCCCTGTCCGCCGGCGAGGGTGGATTCATGGCCACCGACGACACCGAGCTGTACTACCGGGCGCTGCTTCACGGCCAGTACAACAAGCGATGCCGCCGCGAGATCCCGGCCGACCACCAGCTTGCACCCTTCGCGGTCACCGGCATGGGCCTGAAGCTCCGCATCCACCCACTCGCTGCGGCCCTCGCCCGCGCCCAACTGGAGCGACTGGAGGACCACCTCACCGGCCGACGGGAGATCGCACAGTGGATGTTCACCGCCCTGGACGGCATCCCGGGCATCCAGGTACCGAACGTGGCTCCGGAAGCCGGACCATCGTGGTACGCGCTTCCCCTCCACTACGACCAGGACGCGCTCGGCAGGCTGCCGTTGCAGCGGTTCATGGACGCCGTACAGGCGGAAGGAGACGTCGAGGCGGATCTCCCGGGCTCGACCTGTCCCCTCCACACGCATCCACTGTTCCAACGCCCCGGGTCCCTGCTACCCGGCTACGCTGACCATCAGGGCCCCGCTGAAGGAGACTTCCCCATCGCACACCAGGTGCACGCCACGACGCTGAAGCTCCCCGTGTGGCATCGCCAGCAGGACATCGCCATCGCTGACGCCTACACCACGGCCATCAGCAAGGTAGCTGCCCACGCCAAGGACGTGATGACGTGACCGCCTCGGTCGACACCAATCTCCTCGAAGACCTCCTCAAAGCTGCCGCAGTCGACGGCGTCACCAAGACCGTCGTCGGCGCCGTCGTCGCCGCTGGCGACAAGGTGCTCCTCTTACATCGCCCCGCCGATGACTACCTCGGCGGCCTGTGGGAACTCCCGAGCGGCGGTGTCAACGACGGCGAGTCACTGCTCGACGCTCTCCGCCGCGAAGTCGAAGAGGAGACCGGGCTGACCGTCACCGCGGTCGGCGGCTACCTCAACCACTTCGACTACCTGTCCAAGAGCGGTAAGAAGACGAGGCAGTTCAACTTCACCGTCGATGTGACCGGCGATGACGTGAAGCTCACCGAACACGACGACCACCTGTGGGCCGACCGCGCCAATCAGGCGCGAGTCAGCAGCGCGGTCCGGAACGTTCTCGACGCCTGGCACGAACGCACCTCCTGATCAGCCAGGAGGAGCTGGGTTATACCGGAGGCCCGCGCCCTGGGGCGTGGGCCTTCGCATACCCGGATGGACTCGTCAGCGGTTTGCGCCGCCGCGTCACGCCCCTCGAGCGGCGAAGGCCCGGACGTCCGCGTCGCGGTCGCCGGCTGCCGTGGCCAGGACGGCGCGGGCGTCTTCGCGGTCGCCGTGTGCGAGGAGGGCGAGGACCGTCGCCTTGCGGACGTCGGCGTTGGGGTCGGCGAGTGCCTTGGCCAGGGCGGGGATCGCGAGATCGGGTGGTGCCGCCGCCAGTGCGGTGGCCGCACCTGTGCGGACCTGCCAGGCCGGGTCGTCGAGTGCAGACACCGCGAGCGCGGCCGCCGCCGGCGCCGGGCAGCCCGTGACGGTGTGGGCCTCGAAGGCCGCGGCCCGTACGAGCGGATCGGTGTCGTGCACCAGACGCTCCAGCGCGGGCAGCGCGCCGCGCCGGTCCCTGCCCGTCGCGCCAAGGCCCTTGGCCACGGCCACGCGGACTTCACGCGAGGCGTCGGCCGCCGCCTGCGCCAGGGCGTCGACCGCGTCCAGCGACACCAACGCGCGCACCGTCTCGATGCGGACCTCGATGTCGGATCGGTGAGCGACTCGGCGGGCCGACTGATCGACAGCGGCGTCCCGTCCAGGCTGCTCACCATCCGGCTCCCGAAGCCGATCAGCTCTTACCTGCCGCGTTGAGCTGACCGCCCGCCCCTGTGAACAGGGGGCGGGCGGGAAAGTCGCCTGGGGTCGTGGGTCGTGGGCTACCGCCTGGCCGGCAGGATCCGGCCCGCCACCTCGCCGAGGCCGACGGGGACGCCACCCGGCCCGGGAGCCCAGGCCGTGAGGGTGACCTCGTCACCGTCCTCGAGGAACGTCCGCTTGCCGTCGGGCAGCTCGATGGGGTCCCGTCCGGCCCACGTGAGTTCCAGCAGGCAGCCGCGCTGCTCCACCCGCGGCCCACTGACCGTGCCCGAGGCGAACAGGTCGCCGGTGCGGAGCGAGGCGCCGTTGACGGTCATATGGGCCAGCTGCTGGGCCGCTGTCCAGTACATGGTGGAGAAGGGCGGCTCGGAGACGGTGTGGCCGTTGATCGCCACCGTGATCCGGATGTCCAGGCCGCCGGGCTCGAGTCCGGAGTCGTCGAGGTACGGCAGGAGCGCGTGGTCGCGGGCCGGGGGCGCGGTACGGGCCGCGTCGAGTGCGTCCAGCGGCGTGATCCAAGCGGAGACGGAGGTGGCGAAGGACTTCCCCAGGAACGGGCCGAGCGGGACGTATTCCCAGGCCTGAATGTCGCGTGCGGACCAGTCGTTGAGCAGGCAGACCCCGAAGACGTGGTCGCGGAACGCGGACTGCGGGACCGCCTCGCCGAGCGCCGACGGGGTGCCGACGACGAAACCGACCTCGGCTTCGATGTCCAGGCGCTGTGAGGGACCGAAGGTGGGCGCGGCGTCGGCGGGTGCCTTGCGCTGCCCGCGTGGCCGTAGGACGGGGGTACCGGAGACGACGACGGTGCCCGCCCGGCCGTGGTAACCGATCGGCAGGTGCTTCCAGTTGGGGGTGAGCGGCTCGCCGTCGGGGCGGAAGATGCGGCCGACGTTGGTGGCGTGGTGCTCGCTGGCGTAGAAGTCGACGTAGTCGGCCACCTCGAATGGCAGATGGAGGGTGACGTCGTCGAGCGGGTGGAGGAAGGACTCGATCGCCGGATACCCGAGCCAGGTGACGATGTGCTCGCGTACGTCCTGCCACACCGAACTGCCCTTGGCCATCAGCGGGTTGAGCGTGGGGTGCGCCAGCAGGTCGGCGTACTCCGAGCTGAGCGCGGTCGCTGCCGTGTGCACGTCCAGGACATGTCGGCCGTAACGGACGCCGATTCGGCGTCGCTGGGGCTCGTCAGCCGTGCTGAAGACGCCGTAGGGGAGGTTGTGCAGGCCGAAGGGGTCGTCTTCCGCCACAGCGAGCGCGCTCTGCTCGGGCATGTATCGCCAGCCTCGCCTTCCTGTTCACCGGATGTGGGCCGGGCCCACACATTACGGCCTGAAGGCGGAAGGCCGTGCGGATCGCATGTGTGCGGGGCCTGCAGAAACCTGACGTGGTAATGGCGACCGCTCGGTCCCGTCCGTTTCGCTCGTCAGTCGAACGCGGGGCGCAGGCGGGCCCGGGGGGACTCGGCGTGCCGGCGCATGGCGTCCGCTGCCGCATCGGGGTCGCCGGTCGCGATCGCGTCGGTGATGGCGCTGTGCTCCTCGATCGCTGCCGTGCCCACGTAAGTCTGGCCGGATGGGTAGCGATGCCCTCCGCTTCGCTGCCTGCTGTGCCGCTGCGCCCCTGCCGGTCAAGTCGCAATGCGCCACTGGGGCCATGGACGGCGGATCCGGGTGGGCCACCAGCGTGAACCGGACAACCGGAACGTTACGACCGCAGTGTGAAGGGTCAGCCCTTTGAACGAATGGATCCGTCCGCGTCAAGGCATACACGCAGTACGGCAGAGATTTTTTAGGAGAAATCATGCAAAAAGTCTCATCCTTGAAGGGATCGGCTGTCACTGTGGCCCTGGGCTTGGCCCTGGGGCTGGCCGGTATCCCTTCCGTCGCACAGGCCTACTCGTCGTCCGGCAGCAAGATCTCCAAAAACCGGCCCGACAACTGCTCACCTTCGAGTGGGTGTGCGGGCTGGTACGTCAAGCACGACAAGGAAGGCGGGTACGGCAAACCCGGCCACGGCAAGCCTGGGAAGCCCTACGGCCGGTATGGCAAGCCTGGGAAGCCTTATGGCGGGTACGGCAACCACGACCACCGCAAGCCTTACGGCGGGTACGGCAACCACGACCACGGCAACCACGACCACCGCAAGCCTTACGGCGGGTACGGCAAGCACGACCACGGCAAGCACGACCATGGCAAGCCTTACGGCGGGTACGGCAAGCACGACCACGGCAACCACGACCACGGCAAGCCCTATGGCGGGTACGGCAAGCACGACCACGGCAAGCACGACCACGGCAAGCCTTACGGCGGGTACGGCAAGCACGACCACGGCAAGCCCAATGGCGGGTACGGCAAGCACGACCACGGCAAGCACGACCACGGCAAGCAGGGCATGCACGGCTGACAAGCCGTCGATGAGCTGAACTGTGGAGTGAACCGCCCGCCGGCGTGCCGGCGGGCGGTTACGCATGCGCGAGACGATGCGATCAGACCGCCGACCCGAGTGCTCCCCCCGAGGCGGGAGCGCACACGCGGAGTGCCTCTGCCGATCAATCGGCGAAGTCGTCGAACCGCCTCGACGCCGCACAGGCAGACGCCCAGGTCACGGGAAAATCCCGTCGGACGCGTGACACAGGAGGTAGGGCCGATCCATGTCCCACCGCTCAGCGGTCTCTGTGACCTGTGTCACCAGGGCTCTGGTGGGGCGGGCGCCCGCTGTGATCCACAGGCGACCGGATACGCTGCCCATGGTGAGAGCGACACATCGACTTTCCACTT
>NZ_JBUEGC010000031.1:0-83996 GCF_054963655.1 Streptomyces sp. HSS9-12
CTACTAGTCCCGGCTACGCCGCACGCCTCCATGCGTGCGCGCGTCGGACGGTCTCATGAGTTTCCACGGACGTACCTCTGTGCAGCTCACGAACCTGTACCCGGGTCTCACGACGAGACCGCCGGCTCGCGCCACGTCATGCGCGTGCAGCAGCGCACGGACCGGTCCTGCGGCAGCCGGTCGCGCTGGTGCTGTCGCAACCCATGAACATTTCGATTCGGTGGCCAGCGCCCGCTGCCTCCCGAACGGGTGGACGAACGCTGCCCATTCTCGCGAACAGAGCCAGGCAAAGCCGTCGAGGACGCCCACGACCACACCCACCCCGGGTGTCGCACGCTGCCTCCGCTCCCCGAACCCAGAGGCCGGCAGTGGCTCACCCACGCAACCCCCTCTACCCCCGAGAACTGGTTCGACAACGGCGGGCCGATCCGAAGCATCCGTGTAGGGAGCCCGAAGCAGCACAAGCCAGGGGCCGCGCCGGGCGGCGGCTACGACCTCGCTGTGCTGCCTCCAAAACGGGAACGTCCTCGACCCCGAGCTGTGAAGGGGGTGCGGGCCCGGTGCCCGCTCACCGCGTGCCGGGCGGCGCTTCTCGGTCTGAGGCCGATCATGTGTACACACTGGTGTCAGTAGTGGTACCGGGCCTGGACGATGATCAACTCGCCGTCGGTCGGCTTGTACACGAGTCGGTGGGTGTCGTCGATTCTCCGGGACCAGTAGCCCGACAGGTCACCCTTCAAGGGCTCCGGTTTGCCGATGCCCTTGAAGGGATCGCGCATGGTGTCGTCGATCAGCTTGTTGATGCGCTTGATCATCTTGCGGTCGGTCTCGGCCCAGTGGTAGTCGTGCCAGGCGTGCGACTTGTACAAGATGTCGTACGAGTCTTATCGGCGTCCACTGAACGCCCAAGGCTGCTGGAAGGGTGGCGGTCGAGTTCATGTCGCGGTTCGGCGGCCGCATGCCCGTCTCCACTCCGTGGAGCCTGGCTCGGTATCTCGGTGTGAAGGTCAGGCCTCGGTTTCGCGGTGGGATCCGGGTCGAAGACAATGTCGGCACGATGACGTCGCAGCCCGCCCATCCCGACCGTGCTGATCCCCGCTCCGCTGGACGCTCCCCGGGATCCTCAAGCAACCCCTCGTACGCGCCGTTCGCGCACCTCACCGCACCCAACAGCGCCCTCTACCGCGACGTGATGAAGACGTTCCTGGCCGCCAAGGAGCGGTTCGCGGTGCATCTGCGGCCCGAGGACGTGCACGCGGCGCTGCCCGTGGAACGGCGGCCGGCCGGCCCGGACGCCGTGGTCAAGGCGCTGGACAGTCTCGTCGAGTGGGGCAATCTACGGGCGGATCCGGACACGTCGCGGGTCACGGCGGTCGAGGACTTCTACCGCAAGCGGTTCATCTACCAGCTCACGCAGGCCGGCGAGGCTGCCGAGCAGGCGCTGTCCGCGTACGACGAGGCGCTGGGGCGGCGCGGCGCGCTGCAGGCGGTGGCGCTGCACGACATCGTCACTCAGCTGCGGGCCCTGCTGGTGATCGCCGCCGAGCAGGAAGAGCAGGAGGCGGGCGAGCCGGACGCGGCCAAGGTGCACCTGGCGCTGTCCACGCTGACCGGCCGGTTCGAGGCGCTGGCCGAGAACGCGCGGGCGTTCATGGGGTCGCTGCAGCGCACCATCGACCTGCACGGCGTCGAGGTGGAGGTGTTCCTCGCCTACAAGGACCGGCTGATCCAGTACCTGGAGCGGTTCATCCAGGACCTGATCACTCTCGGCGGGCGGATCGCCCTGCTCATCGGCGAGCTGGAGGAGCGGGGGCGGGTCGGTGCGCTGCTGCGGCTTGCGGCGGCGCGGGAGGCGGCCGACGCCGCCCCGGACGAGGCCGAGACCGCCGAGGCGCGGGCGTACGCCCGGTGGGCGGCGAAGTGGGCGGGCCTTTCCGCCTGGTTCGTGTCCGTCGGCGACCGCGAGTCCCAGGCCCGGCTGCTGCGCGGTCGCGCCCTTGGAGCGATCCCGCAACTGCTCTCCGTCGTACGGCAGTTGAACGAGCGGCGGGCTGGGCGTTCGGACCGGTCGGCGGACTTCCGTACCCTGGCCCGCTGGTTCGCCGAGGCCCCCGACGACGAGGCGCGGCACCGGCTGTGGCGCGCCGGTTTCGCCCTGTACCCCGCCCGGCATCTCACCGTCGACGCCGACACCCTCGCCGACCGCACGGCCCGTCCGGTGGCCGCGTCCACCCCGTGGGCCGAGGCCGAGCCGCTGCGGATCAGCCCGCAGCTGCGCCGCACCGGCAGCTACGAGCGGCGCGGCAAGCCCCGCAGGGTGCAGGACCGCTCCGAACAGCGGCGGCAGCTGGCCGAGCTCGCCGCCAAGCAAGCGGAGGAGACCGCCGCCGCCCGCGCCCGGCTGGCGACGGACGGCACCACCCGGCTGTCCGCGCTGGGAGAGCTCGACCCGATGGCCTTCGGCCTGTTCCTGCGGCTGCTCGGCGACGCCCTGGCGACCTGGCGGCCCGGCATGACGACGACCGCCACCACCAGCAACGACGGCACGATGGAGATCCGGCTGACCGCGCTCACGGACGGGACGACCGCCGAGATCCGCACCCCGGGCGGGGTGTTCCGCGGCCCCGACCACCTCGTCGAGATCATCGACCTGACCGCGGGCAGCCCCGCACGGGAGGCGCGATGACCACGCCCCTGGGCGAAGTCCTGGACGGGCGACGCACCGCCGAGTTCCACAAGGCTGCCCGTGCCCTGCTGAAGGAGCCGCTGCTGCTCGCGCACGGCCCGGACGCCGACGCCTACCGCCTGGTGCGGCAGTACGCCGCCGAGCTGCGCGACTGGTTCGACCGCAACACCGGCTGGTCGCTGCGGGTGGACGCGGAGGCCGCCCGGCTGCGCAAGACGCCCGGCACCCTCGCCGACGCCACCCACCCGGCGCGCGAGGCGTCCCGCGCCGGTGCGCCGTTCACCCGCCGCCGCTATGTGCTGCTGTGCCTGGCGCTCGCCGCTCTGGAGCGCGGGGAGGCACAGATCGCGCTCGGCCGCCTCGCCGAACAGGTGGTGCTCGACGCCGCCGATCCGCACCTGGCCGCCGCCGGGATCGAGTTCACGCTGGAGCGGCGCGACGAGCGCCTGGACCTCGCCGCTGTCGTACGGCTGCTGCTGCGCCACGGCGTACTGCGGCGGGTCGCCGGAGACGAGGACGCCTACGTCAGCGGGACGGGCGACGTGCTCTACGACGTCCAGCGCCGCGTCCTCGCCGGACTGCTCGCCGCCCGCCACGGCCCGTCGACCATCACCGCCGACACCTTCGAGGAACGGCTGAACCAGCTCACCGCGGAGAGCGCCCTGGACAGCGACGAGCTGCGGTTCCGGGCGATCCGCCAGAAGCTCACCCGCCGCCTCCTCGACGACCCGGTGCTGTACTACGACGAGCTGACCGACGAGGAGCTCGCCTACCTGACCCGCCAGCGCGCCTTCATCACCACCCGCGTCAGTGAACTGACCGGCCTGGTCGCGGAGGCGCGCGCCGAGGGCATCGCCATGGTCGACCCCCAGGACGACCTCACCGACGTACGGATGCCCGAACAGGGCACCCACGGGCACGTCACCCTCCTGCTCGCGGAGCGCCTCGCGGCGGCGGGCGGCGAGCTGAGCCGCGCGGAGCTGGAGCGCCAGGTGCGGGCACTGGCCGTCGAGCACGGCGGGTTCTGGTCCAAGAGCGCCAAGCAGCCCGGCGCGGAAGGGGAGCTGGTGGAGCAGGCGCTGGCCAAACTGACCGCACTCGCTCTGGTCACCCGCACGCCCGGCGGCGTGGCTCCGCTGCCCGCGCTCGCCCGGTACGCGGTCGGCGAGACCGTCGTAGCAGAGCCGGGCGCACGTACCCCCCGACGAAAGACCTCCCAGCGAAAGGCACCACCGCCGTGACCGCCCTGCCCCAGCCCGCCCCCGGCCGCTGGCGACCGCTGCGCGTCGGCCTGGTCGACCTCTTCTACTACGACACCGAGGAGTTCTGGTTCCGCGACGGCCGGCTGCTGCTGCGCGGCAACAACGGCACCGGCAAGTCCAAGGTCCTCGCCCTCACCCTCCCGTTCCTGCTGGACGGCGACCTGTCCGCGCGCCGTGTGGAGCCGGACGCCGACCCGGGCAAGCGGATGGAGTGGAACCTGCTGCTGGGCGGGGAGCATCCGCACCCCGAGCGGCTCGGCTACACCTGGATCGAGTTCGGCCGCATCGACACCGACACCGGGCAGGCCCACTTCCGCACGCTCGCCTGCGGGCTGAAGGCGGTCGCGGGGCGCGGCATCGCCCGCCACTGGTACGCCGTCACCGACCAGCGCATCGGTGCGGAGCTGAGCCTGCTGGACGCCACCGGCACGGCGCTGTCACGGGACCGGCTCGCGGACGCGGTCGCCGGGCGCGGCATGGTGTACGACACGGCCACGGCCTACCGCAGAGCGGTCGACGAGGCGCTGTTCGGGCTCGGCGAGTGGCGCTACGCCGCCCTGGTCGACCTGCTCATCCAGCTGCGCCAGCCGCAACTGTCGAAACGGCCCAACGAGACCGCGCTGTCCCGGGCGCTGACCGAGGCGCTGCCGCCGATGGACCAGGCCGTCGTCGCGGACGTGGCCGAGGCGTTCCGGTCCCTGGACGAGGAGAAGGAGGAGCTGCGGGCCGCCGCCGAGGCGGAGCGGGCCGCCTCCGCGTTCCTGGACCACTACCGCCGCTACGCCCGGGTCGCGACCAGGCGCCGGGCCCGGCTGCCCCGCAGCGAGCACGCCCGTTACGAGCAGCTGCACCGCGACCTGGCCCAGGCCCGTGCCGAGCGGGAGGAGGCGGAGCAGGACCGGGCGGCGGCCGCCGAGCGGATCGCCGAGCTGGAGGAGACCGCCACCCGTCTGAAGGCGCAGGAGGCGGCCCTGCGCGAGGGCCCCGAGATGCGCAGCGCCCGGGAGCTGGAGCAGGCGGCGGCCGATGCGCGCCGCACCGCCGAAGACTTGGCCCGCGCCGAGGCCGACCGGGACGAGGCGGCCCAGGCGCACACCCGGGCGCTCGGCCGCCTGGAGACGGCCCGGCGACGCCTCGAAACGGCCGAGGAACGGGTCGCCGACACGCTCACCCGCGAGCGGGAGGCGGCAGCCGCGGCCCGTCTCGACGGCGAGCTGCGCACCGACGGCGTACCGGAGGCCGAACTGCGGCGTACGGCCGAGGAGTCGGTGGCCCGCAGGCGCCGCACCGTCGAACACGTGGAGGAGCTGACGGCCCGCGCCGCCGAGGCCGCCGCCGAACGCCGCGCCGCCGCCCGCAGGCTGGACGAGGCCGAGACCGAGGTGGGCCACACCGCCGGGCGACAGGCCGAGGCCGAGGAGCGGGCCGCCGAGGCGGGCCGGGACCTCGTGGCCCGCGTCCGCGCGCATCTGGACGCCTGCCAGGAGCTGGCCGTTGCCGATCCGGCCGGGCTGCTGGACGGTCTGCAGCACTGGGTCACGCACTGCCAGGGTCCGTATCCGGCGCGGGAACGGGCAGGCGAGGTCCACCGTGAGCGGGCGGCACACCTGGCCGACCGCACGGCCGCTCTCGGGCAGGAACTCACCGGCCTTGGGGCCCGGCGCGCCGAGGCCGAGCGGGAACTGGCCGACCTGGAGGCGGGCGGCCAGCGCGGCCCCACGGCGCCGCACACCCGTACGCCCGGTGTCCGCGACCAGGCGCCGGGGGCGCCGCTGTGGCGGCTGGTCGACTTCCGCGAGCACGTCCCGGCCGGCGAACGGGCGGGCCTGGAGGCCGCGTTGGAGGTATCCGGTCTCCTGGACGCCTGGGTGCGCCCGGACGGCACCGCCGTCCACGCGGACGGGCACGACGTTCTGCTGTCGCCGGGTGCCCGACTGGAGGGCCCGACGCTCGCCGACGTGCTGCGGCCTGCCGTCGACCACGGCGACCCACGGGCCCTGGCGGTGGGCGAGGAGACCGTCTCCCGGCTGCTGTCGGCCGTGGGTCTCGGCTCCGGCGGCCCGGGTGACACCTGGGTGGCGGCCGACGGCCGTTACCGCGTCGGCGCGCTGACCGGCAGTTGGTCGAAGCCGACGGCCGTGTACGTCGGCGAGGGCGCCCGCGAGGAGGCGCGCCGGGCCCGGATCGCCGCTCTGCGCGACGAACTCGCCGCCCTGGCGGACGACATGGCCCGGCTCGACGCCGAGCACGCCGCCGTGGACCGGCGCCGCAGCACCCTGGACGCCGAGCTGGCCGCCCTTCCCGACGAGGCCGCCCTGCGGCACGCGCACGCGCTCGCCGCCGCGGCTGCCGATGCCACCCACCGGGCCCGGGTCCGGCGCGACGAGCGCGCGGCCGAACTGGCGGCGGTGACACGGCAGGAGGCCGAGGCCGCCACCGAACTCGCCGAGACCGCCGCCGCGGTGAACCTGCCCGCGGACCGGGCGGGCCTGGCCGCCGTCCGCCAGGCCCTGGCCGACTACACCGCCGTCCTCGCCGCCCTGTGGCCCGCCCTGCGGGAACGCGCCGACGCGGCGCGTTCCCTGGCCGACGAGCGTACCGAGACGGAGCGGGCGGGTGCCCGGGTGGCCGAACTTTCCCTGCGCGCCGAGGAGTCCGCCCGGCTCGCCGCCGCCGCCGACGAACGCCACACCACGTTGCGCTCCACCGTCGGCGCCGCCGTCGCGGAGCTTCAGCGACGCCTGACCGAGACCGCCGAGGCGCTGGCCTCCTGCGAGCGCGATCAGCGGCAGACCCGCGAGGACCACACGGCCGCCGACCGCCGCGCCCACCGTGCCCAGGGGCACATCGAACGCCTGGAGGTGGACGTACGGGAGGCGACCGCGGCCCGCGCCGAGGCCATCGCCGCCCTCCAGCGTTTCGCGGCCACCGGCCTGCTGTCCGTCGCCCTGCCCGAGGCCGCCGTGCCCGCGCTCGACGCCGGGCCGTGGGCCGCCACCCCGGCCGTCGCCCTCGCCCGCTCCATCGAGGCGGAACTGTCCGGCACCGACGATTCCGACGGCGCCTGGGAACGCATCCAGAAGCGGCTCAGCGAGGAGTACAAGAAGCTCCAGGACGCCCTCTCCCGCGGTGGTCACAGCGCCTCCGCCCGGATGGTCGAGGACGGCATGGTCGTCGAGATCGTCTATCAGGGCCGTGAGCGGGCTGTCCCCGAACTCGCCGAGGCCCTCGCCGCGGAGGTCGCCGAGCTGACCCGCATCCTGTCCGCACACGAACGCGAGATCCTTGAAACCCACCTGCTCACCGAGGTCGCCGGCACCTTGCAGGAGCTGATCGGCGCCGCCGAGCGTCAGGTGCTGGCCATGAACGCCGAACTTGAGGAACGGCCCACCTCCACGGGCATGAGGCTGCGCCTGGTGTGGCGCCCCTCGCGCAAGGCTCCGGGCGGGCTCGCTCAGGTCCGCGAGCGGCTGCGCCAGTCCGCCGACGCCTGGACGGTGGAGGACCGGGCCGCGGTCGGTGAGTTCCTGCAGGCCGAGATCGCCCGCAGGCAGGCCGACGATACGGCGGGCAGCTGGCTGGAGGTGCTCACCGCGGCCCTCGACTACCGCGCCTGGCACGAGTTCGGCATCGAACGCCACCAGCACGGCAAGTGGGTCCCGGCCACCGGGCCCGCCTCCGGCGGCGAACGCGTCCTGGCCGTGAGCGTGCCGCTGTTCGCGGCGGCCTCCTCGCACTACGCCACAGCCGCCCCGCACGCCCCGCGCCTGGTCACCCTGGACGAGGCCTTCGCCGGCGTCGACGACGACTCCCGCGCGAAGTGCCTGGGCCTGCTGCACGCCTTCGACTTGGACGTCGTCATGACCAGCGAACGCGAATGGGCCTGCTACCCGCAGGTCCCCGGCATTGCCATCGCCCAGCTCTCCCGCGTCGACGAGATCCCGGCGGTCCTGGTGACCCGCTGGGAATGGGACGGCGCCGAACGGGCGCGGGGCACCGAGCCGGGCCACGGACTCCTGTCCCTCCCCGCGCAGGCCGCTGCCCCCGCTGCCGAGAGCCAGGACGCCCTGTGGACCGGAACGACGGCATGAGCGCGCCCCGGCAGCCCCCGGCGCATGTCGACCGCGACCGCCTGGCCCGCCTGCTCGGCGGCCCAGACCTCGCCTGGTTGATCGACCGCGTACGCCGCCGCATGGCACGGGACGAACCCCTCACCGGCCCGGTCACCCTGAGCGCCCCCACCGCCGGGCAACGGACCGCCGCCGAACACCTGCTGGGCCGCGCCCCCGGCGCCGGACGTGCGCTGAGCGTCCGTCTCGACGCGGTGGACGCCGTCCTGCGCCGCTCCGGCGTCAGCCCCGACGGCCTCGCGGCAGCCGTCACCGCCCTCACGGGACCTGTCGCCCGGCTGGCCGACGTACGCGAGCGGGAGGAGCAGGCATGGCGGGACGCGTACGAACCCCTCGTCATCCTGATCCGCACGGTCAGACCCGAACTGACGGCATGGGCCGACCGGTTGGGCGGTGACGGTCTCGTACGCCGGCTCGCCCGCAGCCCGCACACGGCGCGGAGACTGCTGGGTAACACCGCAGAGGCCCTGCGCCGGCTGCCCGCCGACCCGGCTGTCTCCCTGCCCGCCTTCGCCGCCACCGCCTTCGGCGACGCCCATGCCCTCGACGACGGCACCCCGCTCGCCACCCTCGTCCTGTCCGGCATCCGCGCCCTGACCGGCTTTCCGGACGGCAGCGGAGCCGAGTGGCGCCGCGAGGCCTGGGCCTCCGCCGGGCTCCTCAAGGACGCCCTGTCCTCCACCGTCCTCACCCTCGGCCTGCGCGGCACCCCCGCCCTCGACTGGGCGGCCGACGCCGGCGAACCCGTTGTGCTCACCCTGCGCCAGCTCACCCGAACTCCGCCCCGCACGGCACCCGGCACTGCGTACGTCTGCGAGAACCCGGCTGTCCTGGCCACCGCGGCCGACACCCTGGGCGCCGCCTGCCCGCCGCTGGTCTGCCTCCAGGGTCAGCCCTCGGCCGCAGCCCTCACCCTGCTGCGCCACCTGCACGCCCACGGAACCACGCTGCGCTATCACGGCGACTTCGACTGGGGCGGTCTGCGCATCGCCTCCGCCCTGCTGCGCCGCGTCTCCTGGCACCCCTGGCGTTACACCGCCGCCGACTACCGCACCGCGGTCGCTGCCACACCCCTGGCCTCGCCCCTGACCGGCACACCGACCACCGTCGCGTGGGACCCGGACCTGCCTGCGGCCCTCACCGAACTCGGCGTGCGCATCGAGGAGGAGACGGTACTCGACGACCTGCTGGCCGACCTCGGCCACTGAGCGAGGGGCGCCGGGTGGGGGCGCCCGTCGCGCGCTCAGGTGTGTCTGTCCTGGGAGTCTCTCTTCGGCTGACGGCCGCAATCTCATCCGCGCTCACGGAGGTACGCCTCCAGTTCGGCGGCCCCGGCCAGCATCGCGCGCCCGCGGGCGGACAGCCGGCCGTGCCAGTCGCGCAGGGTGGCCTCCAGCGGCTCCGGCCCGCCTGCCGCCCGCACCTGGGCGATCAGCGGGGCGATCTGCTCCAGCAGGTAGCCGCCCCGCCTGAGCTGGTGCGCCAGCCGGGAGTCCCGCACGTCGGCCTCGTCGTAGACGCGGTACCCGGTCCGCGGGTCCCGGCGCGGGCGCACCGACTGGGAGCAGATCGTGCTGCTGTACGACATGCTGCTCCACCTCGCGCCATCGCCGGTCGCCCAGTTGCACCGTGCGATCGCGGTCCGCTACGCCACCGGGCCGGAGGCCGCGATGGCCGAGCCGGAGGCGCTGGCCTGGCAGCTGGACCGCTACCACCTCTACCACGCCACCCGGGCGGACCTGCTGCGCGCGCTTGGCCACGGCGAGAAAGCCCGGGCGGCCGACTCCCGCTCGAGCTCACCGCCAACCCCGCCTGCGGGCAGCCTACGCGTCACCGGGCCGTGGTCGCTCGCCTCGGCGGGGGCGCTGTGATCATTGGAGGGACAGGCGCGACGCCTCATGCCGGGATCGTTGATCACTGGGTGTGGGCGTCCGCTGGATCGCAATCAGGGCGGCGTCGTCGTTCAGGTGCCCACCGACGTAGTCGAGGAGATCCCGGCGGAGGTGGTGCAGGAATGCGGCCGGGTGGCTGGCTGTCCAGCCTTCTATGCGCTGGGCGAGTGGGTAGAAGGCGCCGGTGGAGTCGCGGGCTTCGATGACGCCGTCCGTGTATAGCAGCAGCAGGTCTCCGGCCTCGAGCGTGAAGGGGTCGATGTGGTACCTGGGATGTACCAGATTGCCCAGGCCCAGCGGTGGCGCGGGCTGGTAAGAGTCGATCGTTGTGGCATGGCCGTTCCGCACGACGATGGGTGGCGGGTGCCCGCAGTCGATCATGCCTACCGTGTTGCTCTGGTCGGGGATGTCGAGGATCGCGGCGGTGATGAAGGTCTCGCCGGCCTGGTCGGTCTCGCCTGGTTCGGCCAGATTCCAGCACACGCTTCCGTCGAGAAAGGCCACCAGTTCGTCCAGGGCCGCCTGGCGGTGGGCGGCGGCGCGGAACGCACCGAGTAGGAGGGCGGCGTCGCTGACGGAGGTCATGCCTTTGCCTCGCACGTCACCAAGGATCAGGCGGGTGCTGGAGCTGGTGCGGGCGGCTGCGTACAGGTCGCCGCCGATCTGGGCCTCCGCTTCGGCGGCAAGGTAAAGCGAGGCAACCCGCAGCGGTCCGATCTGCTTGGGCAGCGGCCGCAGGACGCCCCGCTGTGCCATCTCCGATACGTACCGTACCTGCGTCAGCTCTCTGGCCCGGCGTTCTCGCAGCACGGTGAAGATCACGACACTCGATCCGGCCAGGATCAGGGCAGCGATCTGCGCCCAGTGGTTTGCTGAGATCAGCTCATCACGATCGCGCAGTATGGCGATGATGACCTGGGCCACTACGGCGAGGGCGGCGACCAGGCCGGTCATCCGCGGGCCGGCGAACGAGGCGGTGATCGCGGGGGCTGCGACCAGCAAGGGACCGAGGTGAATGTACGCGGGCGCCAGAACGTCGATCACCACGATTGTCGCCATCAGTGCTATCGGGATTGCCACCAACGCACGACTTGTTTGTGGGGTCCAGCTGGGCTGGTACATATCTCCTCTCTACACCCGCCGTAGCCGGTACGTGTAGCGAGGGAAGCAGCTGGTCGAGGTCGGGCATTGCGTCCCCGGCAGGATGGCGAGGGCGGCTTCGCGCGCCTGGTGCTGTGCGGCCCCGCGGCTTCGGCACGGCTGAAACGGCAGGGCTGGGAGGAGGCCGGTCATCTCCGGCCGCGCTCTGTCACGCGTTCGGACGCGCAACGCTGCGCTGGGGAACGCGGTGTCCAGTACCGTCTTCCCCGGGTAGTGCATTCTGTGCGCGGAGTCACCGTGGTCCCGCTGTGCCGCTCGCGTTCACTCCAATGGAGCAGCGCCGAGGGCAGGTGGAGCCCTGGTGATCGGAAGCCCCGGCGCGCCTGGGAAGAACCGCAATCGAAGACTGGAGAAATGCCTGTCCCCGCCAGAGGGAACGGTATCGGTGCGATCGCGGGGGGCGCCCCTGCTCCTTACGTTTCTCCGTAGTCAGGGTCTTCCTGAGCGGAGGGATGCGTATGCGCCCAAATCGAACCGCTATCGCCTTGCTGTGCGGTGTCGTGCTCACTCCGTGGATCGTGGTCGCCAGTGGATTGCTCGTTCCGGGGGGCTTCGCCTCAATGCCGTCCGCCGGGCATCGGGGACACATACATGACCACGGAACAGGTGCAGGACGGGCATCGCCCGGCTCCGGGCAGCGACCGGTGGACTCGGCGGACATCTACGCGTTCACCCGTGCCAGGATGCTCAGCCCGGCCGTCGCCAGGGCCCGAGAGCTGGTCTACGTGCCCAACAGCGGCGAGACGGGCATGGGCGGCACGAGCTGGTCGACCA
Source organism: Streptomyces sp. HSS9-12 (assembly GCF_054963655.1). NCBI lineage: Bacteria > Bacillati > Actinomycetota > Actinomycetes > Kitasatosporales > Streptomycetaceae > Streptomyces > Streptomyces sp. HSS9-12. The sequence goes on from NZ_JBUEGC010000031.1 coordinate 11,906, forward strand.
GTAAGGACCGCGACACCGTCACCGTGATCGATCCGAAAACGTTCAAGATTGTCGACCATTTCCACGTCGGTGGCATGCCGCAGCACGTCACTCCGTCCTGGGACCTCAAGACCCTGTGGGTCGACGCCAGCAGCCAGGATCAACTCGTTCCGATCAACCCGCGCACCGGCAAGCCGGGCAAGCCGGTCCCGAACGTTGACCAGCCATACAACCTGTACTTCACCCCTGACGGCACTTCCGCTCTGGTGATTGCGGAGTTCCTCAACCGTATCGATGTGAGAGACCCGCACAGCTGGAAGTTGCGGCGGCAGGTCAAGGTGCCGTGCAAGGGAATCAACCATGTCGATTTCTCGGCGGACGGCAGGTATTTCCTCGCCACCTGCGAGTTCACCGGCCATTTGCTGAAGTACGAGACGGCGACGATGAAGCTCAAGGGCTCGCTCGAGCTCGGCGCCCAATCCATGCCCCAGGACGTACGGCTCGGCCCCGACGGGCGGACCTTCTACGTCGCCGGGTTCCATGACGGCGGTCTGATCCCCGTCGACGGGGCCACTCTCCGCCGGGGCGCGACCATTCCCACCGGGGCCGGGACGCACGGGATCTACCCCAGCCGGGACGGCAAGCTGCTGTACGTGGCGAACCGGCAGGCGGGATCCGTCACCGTGGTCAACCCCGCGACGGGCGCGGCCGTGGCCAACTGGAAGATTCCCGGTGGTGGTTCACCGGACATGGGCGGAGTCAGCGCGGACGGCAAACAGCTGTGGCTGTCAGGGCGTAACGACGACGAGGTATACGCCTTCTCGACCACCGACGGCCGCATGCTCGCCCGCATCCACGTCGGCGCCAACCCGCACGGCTTGGCCATCTTTCCCCAGCCGGGCCGTTACAGCCTCGGTCACACCGGCAACTACCGCTGAATCCTCGGCTCGACGTGCGGGCGCCGAGCTCGTCACTTAACGTCGGAGGAGCGCAGAATTCACGCAATCAGCGGATTGCCTTCTTCGGCACCCCGGCCGATCCGACTCGATGCCGCAGGCGTATCTCGGCTCACCAATTCTTCGGTCCCTTTCTGACGATACGGATTCTTCTCCGCAAATCCCGTCGGCTCGATGGAGACGTGAGCATGACTGGTGACAGCACTCGGATCCGAACCTCATTCCCCTGGCTCGGCGGCGCAGGAATGCCGCGGGGCCTTGCCGGGCAAGGGCGGCTTCGACTATCTCGTCCGCACGGTGCGCTGTGCGGCGCCCGCCTTCTGGAGTGCGGTGGGCACCGACATCACCGCGGCACGATCCTCCACGGCGGGCGCGTACCGCATCCCGGTGAGGGCTCGCCGCAGTGAGGCCGGAGGAATTCAGGACCGCAGGCCCGGTATTCGGGTCGGCCGGGGGTGCCCGCTCACCTCACGCCGTCCCCCTGTCGGAACTGGCGGCCGTCTGGCCCGAGACCGAGCGGCGCGGTTCGGACGTCGCCGTTGTGGACTGCACGCACGACAGCAGGCAGGTGGGCCCTGGCTGGCTGTTCTGTGCCCTTCCCGGCACGCACCACGACGGTCACGACTACGCGGAGGCGGCCGTGAAAGCCGGCGCTCGGGCCCTGTTGGTGCAGCGCTTTGTGGATCTCGATGTGCCGCAGTTGCGGGTGCCGAGCGTCCAGTGGGCCATGGGCCCGGTGGCCGCGGCCGTCCATGGGTGGCCGGCCGAGCGATTGTCGCTCGCAGGCGTGACGGGGACGAACGGTAAGACCACGACCTGCTATCTCCTGCATGCCGCGTTCGAGACATGCGGGTGGCGCGCGGGGCTCCTTGGCACGGTCGAGACGCGGATCGGCCGGCACCGGTGGGCGTCGTCGCGGACCACCCTGGCGGCGCCCGACCTCCAGCGGGCCTTCGCCCGTATGCGTAGGGAAGGGGTCCGGGCCGCTGCCATGGAGGTGTCCTCGCATGCCCTCGATCAGCAACGGGTGGGCGGGGTCACCTTCGATGTGGCCGTGTTCACCAATCTCATGGACGAGCACTTGGACTACCACGGCACGATGGAGCAGTACTACTACGCCAAGTCGCTGCTGTTCACCCCGGAGAACTGCCGTCAGGCCCTGGTGTGTGTGGACGATGAGTGGGGTCTTCGACTCGCGTCCCAGACCACCGTCCCGACGACCACATTCGGGCACAACGGCGGGGCTCAGGCGCGGATCACCGATGTCGCCAGTGATCGGCGCGGCACGCACATCGTGCTGCACTGCGCTGACGGGGCTGTCGAGCTGTCGGCCCGGACGGTGGGCACCTGCAATGCCACCAACCTCGCCGCCGCGTATCTCGCCTCTCGGGCGCTCGGGGTCCCACCCGAGCCGGCGGCTTCCGGCATCGGCCGCTGCCCACCCATACCCGGCCGCTCCGAAGTCGTGGATGTCGGCCAGCCGTTCCTCGTCATCGTCGACTACGCGCACACCCCCGGCGCCCTCGCCGCGCAGATCGGCGCCGCTCACGAGCTGGCCGGCCCAGGCGGCCGGGTGCACCTGGTCGTCGGTTGCCGCGGTGACCGGGACCGCTACAAGCGCCCCGACGCCGGACGGGTCGCGGTCGACTCCGACATCGCCATATTCACCAGCGACAGCCCCGGTGACGAAGACCCTCAGGCCATCGTCTCCCAGATGCTCATGGGAGCGCTGGAACGACCGGACCGGCCGGTCATCGTGGAACTGGACCGGGCCGCGGCGATCAACCGGGCCATCGCGATGGCCAGACCCGGGGATGTCGTGCTCATCGTCGGGCGCGGCCATGAGACCACGCAACGCGTGGCGGGCCGCGACATACCACTGGACGACCGTCAGCAGGCTCGCGCCGCCCTCCGGGAGCTGGGCTGGGCCGGTGCCCACCGTAGGACGCGGCGGCCGAAGGCAGAACGCCCGGTAGGCGGAGGCGTCACAAACAACCGAGTGCGTGGCACGACCGGCAGGATCCAAACCCGGCATTCCGGCTCCGCTGACGGGCCGTCGTCCCACCCGTCCGCGCCTCCTTGAGCCTGCCCCGGCGGGGGGTCCTCAGCACATGCGTCGCCTGAACGAGCGCCGTTCCCGTACTCACCGTCCCCTGCCTCCAAGAGAGTTGAGGTCACAGGCGTGTCGCGCAACACACCGTCATCTCCGGCACGGGAAGACTTCCCCGCATCCTCTCCTGTGATGGACGCGGGCCGAGGGATCTGCCGTAACGGGCGCGTGCATGCTCGCCGCGGCGACCACAGTCAAGATCACCCTGGGGATCCTCACTCTGCCCTTCGCGTGGCACGTGCGGCACGACCGGCGCCGCCCGGTGGCCGCCGCAGCAGGCGGTGCCGCGGTGCTGGTGGTCGCCTACGGCCTCACTCCGCACGCGGTTCTCAACGTGGCGCGGGTCGGCGGGGAGGCCGCCATCGGCTCGCCATGGCCGTTGCTGTCCGTTCCCCAGGCCCGCCGCATGGCCTTGCTCGACCGATGGCGGAGGTGAACGCCGGATGACTGCCTGTGCGTTTCTCCGGACTGCATGGCGTGCGAACCGCCGTGGGCCGGAGCTGACCATGGCCGTCGGCACGGCGCTGTCCCGGGTGACCGGGCTGGCACGGGTCTTCGCCCTGTCCTATGCGCTCGGCGTCACCCCGTTGGCGGATGCGTACAACCTCGCCAACACCACCCCCAACATGATCTACGACCTGGTCCTGGGTGGCGTGCTGTCCGCCACGCTTATCCCGGTGTTCGCCGCGCGACTGCGCCAAGACCGGGACCCGGCGGCGACACATCGGCAGGACGGGGACGCGTGGGCGGCCATGTCCGCCGTGGTGACCGTCTCCGCGGTCGTGCTGGCCCTCGCCACAGCTCTCGTGGCGGCTACGGCCGGGCTGCTGGTCAGCGGCTACACCCTGGCCGCCCCGGCGGCCACCGCGGGTTCAGAGCGCGCTGTTGCCGTGCGCCTGCTGCAACTGTTCGCTCCGCAAGTATTTCTCTATGGCGTGATCGCGATGGCCACCGCCGTACTGAACACCGTACGCAGGTTCGCGCTGGCGACGTTCGCCCCGATCGCCGGCAACCTGGTGCTCATCGCCCTCCTGCTCATGGTCGCCGACTACGTGCGGCACATCTCGATCGACCGGGTACTCCACGAGCCGGCGCTTCTGGCGGTCCTCGGACTGGGCACGACAGCCGGTGTCGCGGCACAGGCCCTCATCCTGGCGGTAGGGCTGCGGCGGGCGGGGGCCCGGTTGCGCTGGCGATGGGAGCCGCGGCACCCCGCCGTACGGCAGGTGGTCGGCCTGTCCGGATGGACGTTCGCCATGGTCGCCGCCAACCAGGCGGCCCTCTTCGCTGTGCTGCTGTTCGCCAACAGCCGGTCCGGCGGGGTCAGCGCCTACACCTACGCGTATGCGTTTTTCCAGCTGCCCTTCGGGATGGTGGCGGTGTCCATCACCACCGCCCGGCAACCGTCCTGGGCGGCCGCCTGGGCGGCCGGAGAGGTCCGAGACCTCCGCGAGCAGGTGGCCTCCGGTCTGCGCCTGCTCATCACGCTCATGGTGCCGATCGCCACCGTTCTGGCCGCGCTGGCCCACCCCCTGGTGAGCCTTCTGCTCGGACATGGCGCCACCAGCGCGGCCGGCGCCGCGATGACCGCCCAGGTGCTGGCGGTGCTGGCCCTCGGCCTGCCGGGATTCTCCGCCTACCTGTACTTCATCCGCGTCTTCCAGGCGCTGCAGGACCTCCGTTCGGCCTTCGTGCTCTACCTGCTCAACAACGGGCTCACCGTGGTCATGTCGCTGGCCCTGTACCGCCCGGCCGGCGTGCAGGGCATCGCCGCGGCCGTCGCCGTGAGCTACACCATCGCCGCCATCGCCGCTGCCGCGATGCTGCGCCCACGACTCGGCACGGACCCGGACGAGCCGCCGATGATGCCGGCCCGCGCGCTGAGCCGGTCCGTGGCGACCAGCCTTCCAGCGGGTGTGCTGGCCTGGCTGACCGTACGGTGGACGGGTGCGCCGACCGGCATGTCGGCACTGCTTCCCCTCCTCGGTGGTGCGGCAGTCGCGGCCGTCGCCCTGCCTGTCTGCTGGGGCATGGCCGTGCGGTCTCCGGCCACCCAGCCGCCTCAGACGCCGCGCAGTCGGCGTACGACCCGGCCGCCGAGGAACGGCGCGAGGTAGATCACGACCGCTCCGGGCACATACCGGACCAGACCCGCCAGCCGCAGTTCGCGCACCACCCGCCGGACCTGGCCAGACTGGCGGTTCAGCACGAAGGCGACGGCGAAACGCAGATGATGCCAGGCCAGCACGCGGGCGAAAGCGCCCCCGGGCAACGAGGCACCCGACCGTTCCCGGTCCAGCATCGCGAGCATCCTGCTGTAGAGACGGACCAGGTTCTTGCTGTAACCGGCGGGCTCGTCCCGGTAGATCACCAGGGGGACATCAAGCTTGACGATGTCGCCCAGCTTGGCGCACCGCAGCCACATGTCCCAGTCCTCGGCACCGTCCAGCGCGGGGTCGAACCCGCCGCAGGCCCGGAGCACCTCAGTGCGGACCAGCACGGTGGACGTCTGGAAACGGTTGAGCACCAGCACGTCCCGGTAGCCCATGAGCCTTTCGTCTCCGGCAGCCGCCGCCACGGTGGGTGTGCTCTCCGCGTCCCCGCTGCCGGGAGGCGTACGTACCCAGTCACCGGCCAGCAGCACCGCCGACGGGTGCCGTCTCCAAGCCGTCAACTGCCGCGCCAGCTTGCCCGGCAGCCACACGTCATCGGCGTCCAGGAACGCCACCCACGGCTGCGATGCCTTCGCGATCCCGGTGTTGCGCGCGGCCGATGGCCCCTGGTTGTCCTGCTTGACCAGCAGTACGTCCGGAAACGACGCCGCCACGGACGCGGTGCCGTCCCGCGACCCGTCGTCCACGACGATCACCTGCGCCGGAGGTGGAACCTGACCGAGCGCGGAGGCCACGGCAGCCCCCAGGGTCTTCTCCGCGTTGTAGGCGGCGATCACCACACTCACGGGCGCCACATGGTCCGTCATCGGGCACGTCTCCTCTGTCCTCGGCAGTCCTTCGCCTGAGCCCTCCGAGGGGCTGACTACGTCTGGGCAACCGGCCGTGGGCGCCGGCCCGAGTGCGGGCTGGTAGCCGGCACCGTGCCGGGTTCGGCCAGGCGCCGTGCGGTGTCTTCCAGCCCGGCGCTGTGAGAGCCCTTCACCAGGACCAGATCGCCCGGTTTGAGGAAGCCAGAAAGGAGTTCCAGGGCGGCGTCGCCGTCGGTCACGAGTGCGCTGGTGACGCCGTGCGCTTGCGCCTGATCGTGGATCAGTGCCGCCTCGGCGCCGCCGACAGCGATCAGGTCGGTGATACCCGCCGCAGCGACGCGGCGGCCGAGCTCCGCGTGGTGCGCCTTGGAACCGGTGCCCAGTTCGCCCATCTCGCCCAGTACGGCAACGGTGCGCCGGTGTCCCGCCGACATGGCGACCAGGGCGTTCAGCGCGGCAGCCATCGAATCAGGGTTCGCGTTGAAGGCATCGTTGACGACCGTCACCCCGTCCGGACGCTCGATGACCTCCATCCTGCCCGGAGTCAACTGCCGTGCCGACCTGAGCACTCCGGCGACGTCGTCGAGCTCCGCGCCGAGACTGAGCGCGACGGCGGCCGCAGCGGTGGCGTTGGCGATGTGGTGCTCGCCGTACATGCCAAGCCTCACGGGTGCGCTTGAACCCTCGTGGGCCAGGGTGAACGACGGACGCCCGTTCTGGTCCAGCTCGACATCGGTGGCGCGTACGTCGCCCGCGGTCCGGCCGAAAGTCAGGATTGGTGCCGTGGTCCTGGCTGACATCGCCATCACGTATGGATCGTCAGCGTTGAGCACGGCCAGGCCGTGCGGGGGGAGGGCCTCGACCAGCTCGCCCTTGGCGGCGGCGATGGCTTCCTTGCTGCCGCCGAACTCACCGATGTGGGCGGTGCCCACATTGAGCACCACCCCGACGGTCGGCGGGACGATTCCCGTCAGATACCTGATGTGGCCGGCCCGGCTGGCGCCCAACTCGAGCAGCATGCACCGCGTGCCGACGTCAGCGTGCAGGACGGTCAGCGGCAAGCCGATCTGGTTGTTGTAGGACAACGGGGTCGTCACGGTCGCGCCCATGTTCTTCAGCACTTGGCCAAGCAGGTCCTTGGTACCGGTCTTGCCGACTGAACCGGTCAGCGCGACCACCGCCGGGGAATCCAGCCTCGCCACGACGGCGCGCGCGAGCCTCGCCAGCGCGTCGATTGCGTCCGGAACGACAATCGCGGGCACGCCCACCGGCCGGGTGGCGAGGACCGCGACCGCCCCGGAGGCGACGGCCGCAGCAGCGAAGTGGTGGCCATCGGTGTGCTCGCCGGGCAGGGCGACGAACAGCGAACCGGGCTCCGCGCGCCGCGAGTCGATGACAGCGGGCCGGTCAACCACCGCCCGCGGATCGGGCACGTCGTGCAGCACACCCTCGACAGCCTCGGCGATCTCATCCAGGGTCATCGGGATCACGGCGGCTCTCCACTTCGTCGACACCGGCCAGGGCTGTGAGAGCGGAAGTCAGTGGCTCCCGTGATCCTGCGGCGCATTTCGCCCAATTTTATCTTAGATTGCGGCAAAGTGGTCAGTTGACGACTCTCTGCTGTCCGGCGTACCGATCCTCGACCGCCTCGGAGTGACGACCAGCTGATCCCGCCGGCGGCCGGCACGCTTGCGGTCGCCGTAGTCGTCCGGGCCGCGGGCGCGGCCGAGACGAACCACGGGGCCAGACGTCAACAACCGGTGAACAGTTGCCGACAGCTCTGCGCCGTACGACGCCGGGGGTGCCCACGTCTCTCTCACCAGCAACGACACCGCCCCCCTGGACTGCGCCAAGGGCAAGCTCACCCTCACCGGGTCGACCGCCTTCGCGCCCGTCCTGCACGAAGCCGCGCACGCCTACAAGTCCACCTGCCCGGGAGCCGGCTTCGCCCTCGATACCCGCGGGAGTGCCCAAGGTGTCGTGGCCCTGGATCAGGCAGGGCGCAAGAAGGGCTCGGCAAGCCTCGATCAACTCGCGTTCTCCGACGGCCCCAAGGGTGGCCGGTATCCGCAACTGCTCCCGCGCCCCATCGCCTTCTCCCTGTTCACCCTGGTCATCAACAAAGAGGCCGGCGTCCAGGACCTCTCCCTGGAGCAGATCAGACGCGTCTACCAAGGGCGTATCACCAACTGGAAGGACATGGGCGGGAACGATCTGCCGGTGCGACTCATCAGCCGCTATTCCAACTCCGGCACTCGGAAGACCTTCGAGCAGAAGATCCTCGGCGGCAGCCGGGAGCCCGGTGACACCTCCGACGACTGTCTGAAGACAGCACACGGCGCCAAGCGCGGCGTCGTACGCTGCCAGCGCGGCTCCACCAGCGAGGTACTGGACACCGTCTCCAGTACTCCCGGAGCGCTCGGCTACAGCGAGGTCGGTGCCGCCTCCGGCCGCCGGGACGTGCTGCGGGTGCTCATCAACGGCCACCCGGCCACCCTGGAGGGAGCCGACCACGGCGCCTACCCCTTGTGGCAAACCGAATACGCCTACACCTACGGCGAGCCTGCCGCCGGCTCCCTGGCCGCCAGCTTCCTGCGCTACCTGACCAACGAGGTCGGCAAGGACATCGTGCGCGCCCACGGCCACCGGCCCTGCGCAGAACTGGAGAACCCCGTTCTGTGCCACCCCGTGTAACCGGGCGGGCGCCACCGATCTCCAGGACGACACCACCGGCACGGTCGCCGGTGTGCACCGCCAGTGGCAGCATCCGCGCTCGGCGGCTCAGCCGCGCATCGACGTGGGTGCGTGCCGCGCTGTCCAGGCCTCGTTACGTCCCAGGCGTGTCCTCAGACGGTGCGCGCGAACAGCAGCGGGAAGCTGCACAGGGCGAAGGCCGTCAGCAGAAGCGCGACGGTGACAGTCAGCAGCCGACGGCGCAGCTGCTCGTAGCGGGCGGTGTACTCGGCCCGTAGCTCGGCGGTGCGCTCTACGACGCGCTGCAGCGTGCGGCGGGCCAGAGCGATGCGCTCCTCGGTGTAGAGGCGGACGACCTCATCGTGCTGAGCGGTGGTCAGCCAGGGCATTCGGGAGGCGAATGCCTCGGCCTCCGCGCGGGCGTTGCTCATCTCCGTCTGCGCCCGTAGATATCCCTCCAGCCGTGCCATACCCACGGCAACCTCGTGTTGGTACGACATCGCAGTGCCTCAGTCCCGATCTTTGCCCTGGTGTCGCGGCCCCGTGGCACCGATGCCGCTGGCTTGGCTGTTTCTAGCGTCAGAGATCTGGGAGGGAACGCTTTGGCCCATCCGTGGGCGTGGGGAAAGCAGAACGGGCCGCGAGATACGCATGAGGCAACAGTGGTCTGTGTAAGCCCCAGGTGCTCGGGAAGCGCGACGCCGCCCGGGTGCCGGTGACGTCATGCTCACGGCCGCGAACATCGCGTTGCATCTCAGGTCTTCGCATGGGCATCGGGCCGCCCGCGTGGTTCTTCCGCGCTTGTGGGTACTCGACGCAGAAGAGATCACTGAGAGTCTCAGGAGGTGGTCGGAGTGACCTCACCGGCCATGGAAACCCATCCCGACATCCTCGAAATGCGGGCCCGCCACGAGCTGGCCGAGCGCGCCGCGTCGACCCCGTGGGTGCAAGCCGTCGAGACGGTGGCCCTGATCGCGGGCCTCTACATCGCGGCCTCTCCGTGGATCGCGGGATTCAACGGCTTCCCGACCTTGGCCGTCAACAACCTGATCGTTGGTATTGGCTATGCGGTGCTGATGAGTGGTGGCTTCGGTCAGGCCTACGAGCGGACGCACAGCATGGCGTGGGCGGCCTGCGCACTGGCGGTGTGGACGATCATCGCGCCATGGGTGGTGGCGGGCAATGTCGCCACCACAGCGACCATCGTCAACAACGTCATCGTGGGCGTGATCGCCCTGGTGCTGGCTCTCGCCGCAAGCGCGGCAGCGCGCATGCGTCCCGTAGGTGCGGAACGAGGCCGGTCAGCGACGTTCGGAGGTGCCCGTACCTGAGCCCTGACCCGTAACAGCCATCGGTGCCCGGCCTGCGCCCCCCGCGCTTCTCTTGAAGGCCGGGCACACGCATGCCACGACCGACCGGGGAGAAGTGCCGTTGTCCGGGCGTCCGTCCGGCGCTTACGACAACGAGGTGGCACAGTGCATCTCCAACAGCACGTCTCTGTTGGCCGGTCGTTACGCGACCGCCGCCCAGAACGCGGTTCCCCGGCCGTCCCAGCCCGATGAGCCTGCCGGTACCGAACCGGCACCCAGCTGACCCACGGCAGCGCGGCAGGGGAGCGGGGCCGCGCCGGGGCGAGCGCGCGATCAGGCCCATGCCCGCGCCCATGACCACCAGCGGCAGCGCCGTCTGCCAGGACGCGATGGACGCCCCCGTACCGCCCGGCCTCCCAGATGTATGAACGGGGCGTGGACCACCCGAGGGACACAAGTGGCGAGGGGTGCAAAACGCTCATAGCTTCGACGTGGCGATCTGCACCCAGCCCTTGCTGAGTCGGATTTCGCCCAAGGACTCATCCATTCCGGCGACCGAGCCCGAGCTTGCTCATGCCGGAATCTCCGGAAAGAAGGTCATGACGCATGTTCAAGCGACAGGTTCCCCAGGTGGTCTGTGCCTCGGCGATCGCCGCCATGGGACTGAGCATCGCACCCCCCGCCCACGCCGGTATGGCCGCCCGTTGGCACATCGTCCGCCCGGGCGAGTCCATCCAGGCGGCGGTCGATGAGGCCAAGCCCGGAGACACCGTCCAGATCCTCCCGGGTACCTACAAGGAGAGCGTCGAGGTCACCGTTTCGGATGTGACCATCCGCGGGGCAGGCCCCCGCACTGTGATCAGCGCCGGAGCCAAGGAGTCCCAGAACGCCTGCGCCAAGGCCGGTCACGGCCTCTGTGTCACCGGTACGGCGGACCGCAAGGTCTCTGATGTGCGGATCCAGCGGCTGACCGTCAAGGGCTTCGCGAAGAACGGCATCTCGGCCACCCAGACCGACCGGATGGGCGTCTTCGGCGTTGTCGTCCAGAACAACGGCGACCACGGCATCAGCCAGGAGAAGTCCACCCGAGGCGTCTTCCGGGCCAACGTCGCCGAGGACAACGGCCAGGCCGGCATCTTCCTCGCCAACTCGGTCGACACCGAGGGCCCGGCCACCGACACCAAGGGCACCCTCATCAGCGACAACCACCTCTCGGGCAACCGGATCGGTGTGGTGCTCCGGCGGGTCAGGAACCTCTCGGTACAGAACAACACCGCCACCGGCAACTGCGGCGGCGTCTTCGTCGTGGGTGACGAGTCGGTCCCCCGGGGCGGCGCCCTGACCGTCCAGCGCAACCTGATCTACAAGAACAACAAGTACTGCGCCCCGAACTCCCGCCTGCCCTTCATCCAGGGCACCGGAATTCTCCTCACCGGCGTGGAGGACACGGTGGTGAGGAACAACCAGGTGCGGGACAACGTCGGTAAGTCACCCATGTCGGGCGGCATCGTCCTGTTCCGCAGCGTCGTGGGCGCCCCCAACGCGCGCAACGCGATCCGGAACAACGAGGTGACCGGCAACGGCCCCGCCGACCTGGCCGACCGCGACACCGGAGTCGACAACACCTTCACCGGAAACAAGTGCCAGACCTCCGAGCCGGCAGGCCGGTGCTGATCGGTCCGGTCCCACACTCAGGCCGGACAGTCGGCCCGGCCGTGCTTTCCCGAACCCCCATCAGGAGAAAGGCGGCCCGATGGCCACCACAGCCACCTCTCCCCAGGCGGCCATGCGACTGCGGGAACTCGTATTCGGCGCCGCCTGCGCCGCGGCCGTACGCGCCGCGGCCAGGCTGCGCGTCGCTGACGCCCTCGGGGACACACCGGCCACCGCCGACGACCTGGCGGAGGCAGTCCACGCCCAGCCGCAGACCCTCCAGCGGCTGCTGCGCACCCTGTCCTGCTACGGAATCTTCGCCGAGACCGAGGACGGCCGGTTCACCCACACCGACATGTCCCGGCTGCTGCGCGGTGGCGTTCCGAACAGCCTGCGGGACATCGCCCTGTGGTGCACCGAGCCGTGGACCTGGGCGGCCTGGCCGCGGCTGGACGAAGCGGTCCGGTCCGGCAAGAACGTCTTCGCCGACCTGTACGGCAAGACCTTCTTCGAGTATCTGCACGACGACGCCCCGGAATCCGCCGAGGTGTTCGACCGGGCCATGACCCAGTCCAGCCGCCAGTCCGCGCACGACCTCGCCGAACTCCTCGACATGACCGGAGTGACGTACGTCGTGGACGTCGGCGGAGGCCAGGGGCATGTGCTGGCCGGCCTGCTGGAGAAGCACCCCAAGCTGGAGGGCGCCCTGCTCGACCTGCCCACCGTGGTGGCGAACGCCGATCCGCGGCTGCGCTACGGCGGCTCGCTCGCCCAGCGGGTACGGCTCGTGCCGGGTGACTGCCGCGTCGAGATCCCGGTCCAGGCCGATATGTACATCATCAAGAACGTCCTGGAGTGGGACGACGAGAGCACCCGCGCGACCTTGGGCAACATCGTCAAGGCCGCCCGTCCCGGCGCACGGGTGCTGGTCATCGAGAACCTGGTCGACGACAGCCTGTCGATGAAGTTCACCACGGCCATGGACCTGTTGCTGCTGCTCAACGTGGGAGGCAAGAAGCACACCAAGGAGAGCCTGATCACGCGTATGACGGAGGCCGGCCTTGAAGTCGGCGAGATCCGGCCGGTCAACGCCTATCTGCACGCGTTCGACGGCACCGTCCCCGCGTAATAAACAGCGTCCGCGTAAACGGCGATTCCCCGCCCGCGGGCCCCACGAGTGACATGGGGCCGGCGGGCGGGGAATTTCATGCCTTACGAGACGATGCCAGGTGGGCGAAGACCACCACGTTGTGCGTGTAGTCCCTGCGCTGCTCGTCGTACGAGCCGCCGCACGTGATCAGCCGCAGCTGGGCATCCGGGGTGTCGCCGTACACCCGGCTGTCGGGAATGGCGGCCTTGTCGAAGGTCTCGACCGAGTCGACGGAGAACGTCGCCACGGTCCCGTCGGCGCGCGTGATCTCGACGTTGTAGCCGGGCCGGACCATGCCGAGGTTGGCGAAGACCGCCGGCCCGCTCCTGGTGTCCAGATGACCCGCGACGATGGCGTTGCCGCGCTCGCCGGGAGCGGTGCCGTCCCGGTACCAGCCAACCAGGTTGCTGTCGCTTGTCGGCGGGGCGTTCAGCTGGCCCGACGACTTCAGCGTCAGTTCCGTGAACGGCGCGCTGACCCCGATCACGGGGATCCTCAGCCGCGTCGGCCGGGAGCGCGGCATGGGGTCGGCGGTTGGGGCCTTGGACGCGTTGGGCGCCGATGCCGGTGTCGGCATCGGCACCACGGCCGGGGACTGCACGACGGCCGGGCCGCCGTCCGTGCCGTGGGAGTGGAGGATGAGGACCAGGCCGAGGATGGCCGAACCCATGGCCCAGCGCACGGCACGTGCGCCGCCGTCGGAGAGCGCCGGGCGGGGCGACTCACCCGTGTCGTCGTACTCCTCGTATGCGTACTCTTTGTAATCATCCTTTTCGTACGCGTCCTCTTCGGGCTCCGGTGGAGCCTGAGTGCTCATGGAGCGATGCCTTTCGTCGGAAGGAACGTGCCCCCCCAAGTGCTGGCGTGGCCACCGCCGTTGTGCGGCGGTGGCCACGACATGACTCAGCTGTCAGGCGTCGGATCAGACGGCGTCGCCAGCCGAACGACGGCGCAGGACGTAGGCGCCGGCACCGAGACCGCCGGCGAGCAGGGCCGCCCCGGCGCCGGAAGCAAGGCCGCTGCCGCCGGAGTTCGCCAGACCGCCACCACCGGCGTGGACGGCGCCCTTCGGACGCTCCTTGCGCTCCTCCTTGCGCTCCTCCTTGCGCTCCTTCTCGTGCTTGCGCTCCTTGTCGTGCTTGCGCTCGTGGTCCTTCTTGCCGTGCTCTTCTTCCTCGTCGTGGTTGCTGTAGCCGTAGCCCCCGTACTCCTCGTTGTTGTTGTAGGTGCCGTCCGACTTGTAGCCGTAGTCGGAGGACGAGCTGTCCTCGGACGACGAGCTGTCCTGGGACTGGGAGTCGGAGGAGGACATCGAGCCGTCGTCGGACTGGGAGTCGGAGGAGGACATCGAGCCGTCGTCGGACTGGGAGCTGTCCTGGGACTGGGAGGAGTCGGACTGGGAGCTGCCCTGGGACTGGGAGGAGTCGGACTGGGAGCTGCCCTGGGACTGGGAGGAGTCGGACTGGGAGCTGCCCTGAGACTGGGAGGAGTCGGACTGCCAACCGCCGTCGGACTTGCCGTGCTCGTGCTTCTTGCCCCCATCGTCACCGCTCGGGGCCTGCAGCGCGGCAGGAGTTCCGAAGGCGGCGGGTGCCGACACGGTCAGGGCGGCCGCTGCCATCGCGGCCGAGGCGATAAGTGTGCGAGCAGAACGCATGGATGTTCCTTCCGGCCGCCGACGATAGCTGACTGGTTGTCAGCAAGAACTGAATCGCCGAGGCGTCACCACCAACGTCAGCCACTGCCGTCACCCCTGCCACCGGAGACTGGGGCATTCGGATGGTTCTGTGTGGCTTTCGGGTGGACATAGCGGCCGCCGTCACCCGTTCGCCCCGCGTGTCAGGGAAGTCACAGTCGGTTCGCTGTGCCGCGCCGCGTCCCTCGCCGCCTCCTCGGACATGACGGCCACGAGTCCGGTCGTGTGCACCGCGGCCCGGAATTCCGGGCGCGCCAGCGTCCGCCGCAGAAAGCCGCACGTGGTCCGTACGCCGTTGCCGTCGACCCGGAACTCGGCCAGCGCCCGGTCCATACGCGCGAGCGCCTGCGCGCGGTCCGGCGCCCACACCACGGCCTTCGCCAGCAGGGAGTCGTAGTCCGGCCCCACCAGCCAGCCCGGATAGGCATGCGTGTCCACCCGTACGAACGGGCCTCCGGGCGGTACGAACTCGGTCAGCAGGCCCGGTGTCGGCATGAAGTCACGGGCCGGGTCCTCGGCGTTGACCCGGCACTCCAGGGCCACTCCACGGGCTGTGATGTCTTCCTGGCGCAACGACATGGGCAGACCGGCGGCGATGAGGATCTGCTCGCGGACGATGTCGATCCCGGTGACCATCTCGGTCACCGGATGCTCGACCTGCAGCCGGCAGTTGATCTCCATCAGATAGAACTCATGGCCCGGAGTCAGCACGAACTCGAAGGTGCCCGCACCGACGTAGCCGATCGAGGCCGCCCCGCGCACCGCCGCGGTGCACAGGGCATCCCGCACCTCCTGCGGCAGATTCGGCGCGGGGGCCTCCTCCACCAGCTTCTGGTGCCGCCGCTGCACCGAGCAGTCGCGCTCGCCGAGGTGGACCGCCGAGCCATGACGGTCGCACAGCACCTGGACCTCGATGTGGCGGGCGCCCTCGATGAACCGCTCCAGATACAGGCGTTCATCGCCGAAGACGGCACGCGCGTGGGCGCGGGTCTCGTTGAAGGCGCGCATGAGGCTGTCGGGGTTGCGGACGACAGCCATGCCGCGGCCGCCGCCGCCCGCCACGGCCTTGAGGATCACCGGGTAGCCGACGCGCTGGGCCACCTCCTTGGCCTCCGCGGGCGTGGCCAGTGCTCCCGTACTGCCGGGCAGCACGGGAAGGCCCGCCTCCGCCATCAGCGAGCGGGCCGACGCTTTGTCGCCCAGCTGCTGCATGACCTGCGCGGACGGGCCGATGAAGGTGATTCCGTTGGCCTCGCAGACCTCCGCGAAGTCCGGGTCCTCCGAGAGGAATCCGTATCCCGGGTGGATGGCCTCCGCCCTGGTGCGCAGGGCCGCTTCGATGATCGAGGGCACGCTGAGATAGCTGCCCTTGGCCGCTGGAGGGCCTATGTGTACGGCCTCGTCTGCGAACCGGACGACCGCGGAATCCCGGTCCGCGGTGGAGTGGACCGCGATGGTCCGCATCCCCAGCTCACGGCAGGTGCGGGCCACCCGCAGGGCGATTTCACCGCGATTGGCGACGAGGACGGTCGAGAACATGCGGATCACCTCTCTGCGGTGGACATGGGGGCCTGCTTGCCGCCTTCCTCATCACGGGGCTGCCTGTTCGTCGCCGGAAACGGGCTCCACGGCGATCAGTCGCTGCTGGAACTCCACGGATTGGGCGTTCGGCACCAGGATCTCCACGACCCGCCCCGCGACATCCGCCTCCACGGGGCTCATCATCTTCATGACCTCGAGGATGCCGACGGACTGTCCGGGCCGTACGACGTCGCCGACCGAGACGAACGGCGGCGCGTCCGGCTCGGGGGAGTGGTAGAAGGTGCCCACCATCGGGGCGCACACGTAACTCAGGGTGTCGTCCGCAGCGGGCGGCGGCTGCGCAGGGGGCGCGGCCGCCACGGCGGGCGGGGACTCGGTGCCGGCCTTCGGGACGGGCGCGCCGCCGGCCTCCGACTGGTCCGCCCACTCCATTTCCACGATGGTTTGGCCGTGCTGCAGCTTGACCCTGAGCGGCGGTGTGGGCGCCGCCTTCGCCAGCTCCGTCACGCTGCGGCACACCGAGTCCAGATCGGTGTCGACAGGCGGTTTCATGGTGCCGCGGACCAGTCCGTCCTTGAGGACGACCGCCCGGGGGCCGTTGTCGTGGTTGTATGACTTGCTGTTGTTCACCGTCACGATGCACCTCTTCCGGCAAGCGTGTCCGTCTCGACCCCGAAGCGGTGGAAGCGGCTTCTGCGCATCCGCAGGAGCCGCTCGGTGTCCCACGGGACAAGTTCGTCGAGAGTTGTGGCGAGCGCGTCGCCGAGAGTTGCGGCCGCGCCCGCGTGGTCCTGGTGTGCGCCCTCCGGAGGCTCCGGCACGACACCGTCGACGACGCCGAGCCGTAGCAGTTCCCGGGCGTGCAGGCGCAGCGCCGCTGCCGCGGCGGGCACGGCCTCGGGGTTCTTCCACAGGATCGCGGCGCAGCCCTCGGGGCTGATGACGGAATAGACACCACCCGCGCTGACCAGGACCCGGTCGGCGACGGCGAGGGCCAGCGCACCGCCGCTGCCGCCCTCGCCGATGAGCACCGCGACGATGGGCACCGGCAGCTGGGACATCAGCCGCAGGTTCTCCGCGATGGCGAGCGCCTGGCCGCCCTTCTCGGCGTCCGCCCCGGGGTTGGCCCCCGGGGTGTCGATCAGTGTGACCACCGGCAGGCCGAGCTTGGCGGCCAGCCGCATCAGCCGGGCCGCCTTGCGGTAGCCGCCCGGGGTGGCCATGCCGAACAGCCGGCGCTGCCGTTCGGCCAGGCCGGGTCCGCCCTTGTGGTGGCCGATCAGCATCACCGGGATGCCGTCCAGCCGGCCCGGCCCGCCGATGATGGCGGGGCAGTCCTCGGCGAGCCGGTCGCCGTGCAGTTCCTGGAAGTCGTCCACCAGATGGTCGATGTAGTCCTGTGCGGTGGGCCGGTCGGGGTGGCGGGCGAGCCGTACCGCGTCCCAGGGGTCCCGCTCCGGTACGTCCTCCGGGCGGCGCAGGATCGGGGCGGGCGGGGAGCGGCGTGGCTGGGCGGGGCATGTCCGGCCCGCCTCCGCCGCGCTCAGGCCGAGGAGTGAGCCGAGCGTCGCCCGGAGCGCGGCCCGCGGTACGACGGCGTCCACCATGCCGTGCTGCAGCAGGAATTCGGCCGTCTGGAAGCCCTCCGGCAGGCGCTGCCGGGTGGTCTGCTCGATGACCCGCGGTCCGGCGAAGCCCAGGCGCGCGCCGGGCTCCGCGATGATCACATCCGCGAGGGTGGCGAAGGAGGCGGCCACACCCCCGTACGTCGGATCGGTGATCAGCGACACCACGAGGATGCCGGCCTCGTGGAGTTCGGCCAACGCCTGGGCGGTCTTGGCCATCTGCATCAGGGACAGGACGCCCTCCTGCATACGCGCGCCGCCCGAGGCGGTGACGAGCAGCAGCGGGATGCGCAGCCGCAGGCTGGTCTGGGCCGCCTCCGTGATGAGCGCGCCGACCCCGCAGCCCAGGCTGCCGCCGAGAAACCGGAAGTCCATGGCGGCCACGACGACAGGCCGGCCCTCGATCCGGGCCTGTACGCAGACCACGGCCTCCCGCAGGCCGGTCGCGGCCTGTGCCTCCTCCAGCCGGTCCGCGTAGGGCCGGGTGTCGACGAAACCGAGCGGATCGTGCACGGGCTCCACATGCTCGAGCGGCGTGGTGGAGCCGGGGTCGAGCAGGTGGTCCAGCCGCTGGGGCGCAGTGAGGTGGGCGTGCCAGCCGCAGTCCGGGCATACGCCCAGGCTGCGGCTGAACCGCTTGCCGTAGACGAGGCCGGCGCAGCGTTCGCACCGCACCCACTGAGGTGCTCCGGCGGCCGGCCTGTCGTCGATCTCGACCATGGTGGGGTCCTCCAGCTCCGGTAGCAGTTCTCAGGCCTTCGCCGCGGCCGTTATGCCCTGCCGGCGCCTCCCCGGCTGCCGCCGCGAGGTCCCAACTCCCAGCGGTAGAACTCGCGGGCCATGGCGTCCTTGGGCTCCCGCCAGGTTTCCGGGTCGTACGCCGACACATAGGCGGAGAGCTGTTCGCTGATGTCCCGGAATTCGGGGTGGTCCTTCACCCGGGCGACTTCCGGCCCGGGTGGCCGGTCTGCCTCGATGAGATGCAGATACAGGTCGTTGAACTGGAACAGGCTGCGGCCGCGTACGCCGATCAGGTGCGGCAGCTCTCCGCGGTCGGAGGCCGCGAACACCTCGGCGATGTCGGTACTCGATTCCGGTTTCATCCGGGCGACGATCAGAGCGCGGTGCATGGGCATGTCCTTTCCGATGAGCGGTACAGGTCAGTTGACAGGTGCCGTACGACCCCGCTCCGTCCCACGGGCCCGCGCCTCGACCTTGTCCCGGATGAGCTCCATCTGGATCCGGGAGTTGCGGTTGATGTGCTCGGTCATCCCGGCGTCGTCGACGGGCGCTTCGGGCTTCATCGCGAAGTCCTGGATCCAGCGCATCCGCGTACCGTCCGGGATCTCCTCGTACTCCCACTGGATGTTCATGTACTGGAACGGGCCCGGCTCGACCCTGCGGGCGCGTACGGTCAGCGCGTCGCGGTCGGTCTCCCGCTCCGACACCCAGCTCCAGACCTTGCCGTTCTCGTCGGGGTGCATGGTCAGGCGGAAGGTGGTCTTGTCGCCCTGGCGGTCGAGCACGTCGACCGAGGCGTACTCGCTGAACAGCTGCGGCCAGTTCTCCAGGTCGTTGGTCATGTCCCAGACCAGGTCCAGGGGGGCGGCGATGACGATCTCGTTGTCGGTGTGTCCAATGGGGTTCATGTCAGGCTCCTGCCGTGAGTGAGGCATTGACGTGTTCCAGGAATTCGTGCGGGGTCTTGCACAGTTCGGCACCCGCGGCGATGGGCGTGCTGCGGCGGTTCTCCAGCTCGCCCACGATTCCCAGCAGCCCGAGAGAGTCGAGGCCGAAGTCCGCGAAGGTCATCGCGGGCCGGATCTCCATCTCCCGGGGGTCGGCGGTGATGCCGGCGCGGTCCTTCATCAGGACGGCCAGCTCGTCGAAGGTCAGGGGAGTGTCCATGGGGCGGTTCTCCTTGTCTGCGTAAGGTGCCCGCCGGCGCCGGGGCGGCCGGCAGCCGGCGAGGTCATGACGGCGCGTCGGTGCCTCGCCGGAGTACGAGAGCAGCATTGAAGCCGAGGAGGCCCCGGCTCAGCACAAGGGCCGTCCGCAGCTCGGCCGGACGGGCGAAGCCGGTCACCAGGTCCATGTCGTGGCACACCTCGGTGACATTCGGGGTCGGCGGTATGAGGTCGTGCTCCATGGCGACCGCCGCGGCCACCGTGTCCAGTACGGGAGCCCCGCAGTAGGCGCGGCCGAACCCCGTCTTGGGGGCGGTCACCGGCACCCGGTCGGCGTGCTTGCCCAGGGCGTCGGCGATCGCCAGCGCCTCGGCGCGGTCCGCCTCGGGCATGCCGAGCGCGTCGGCGAACACCACGTCGATCTCCTCGGCCGCGCAGTGCGCCTGGTCCAGGGCGCTGCGGATCGCATGGGACAGGCCCTCGCGGGAGGCGGCCCACTGCGACGCCCCGGAGAAGGTCGCGGCGTGGCCCAAGACCACGGCCCGGACCCGGGCACCGCGGCGCCGGGCCACCGACTCCTCCTCGACCACCAGCATCGCGCCGCCTTCCGCGGGTACGAACCCGCAGGCGCCGGAGGTGAAGGGCCGGTAGGCCCGCTCCGGTTCCTCGACCAGGCTGAGCTCCGGATAGCCGAGCTGACAGACGACCGAGTACGGGGCCAGCGGGGCCTCGGCGGCCCCCACCACGACCGCGTCCACCCCGTGCCGGATGCTCCGGGAGGCGTGCGCGAGGGCATCCAGGCCGCCGGCCTCGTCGGCGGCGACCACTCCACAGGGGCCCTTGAACCCGCCGCGGATGGAGATCTGGCCGGTGCTGGCCGCGTAGAACCAGGCGATGGACTGGTAGGGGCCGACAAAGTTCGGTCCGCGCCCCCACAACTGCTGCAGCTCGCGCTGACCGAACTCGCCGCCGCCCGAACCGGCAGCTGTCACCACGCCCACGGCGAACGGTGACAGCGTGCTGGTGTCGATGAGGGCGTCGGCCAGCGCGAGGTCGGCCGCCGCCATCGCGAAGTGCGTGAACCGGTCGGTCTGGACGAGGTAACGCTCCTCCACCAGTGCCGCCGGGTCGAAGTCGCGGACGTGTCCGGCCACCTTCAGCGGCAGTTGCTCGCACCCCTCGCGGAACACGGGCTCCAGCACGCTCACGCCTTCCCGTACCGCTTTCCAGAAGGCTTCGGTGCCCACGCCGTTGGGGGCGACCGCGCCCATGCCCGTCACGACCGCCGTGCGGTTCGCCGAAGTGTTCATCGTGACCTCGCCCCCTCCCGCTGCAAGACGACCGCGGACTGGAAGCCGCCGAATCCGCTGCCGACCGACAGCACCGTCCGCAGTGGCATGGCCCGTGCGGTCTTCGGCACGTAGTCCAGGTCGCACTCCGGGTCCGGCGTCTCGTAGTTGGCCGTCGGCGGTACGACGCCGTGATCGAGTGCCAGGGTGCAGGCCACGACCTCTATCGCCCCGATCGCACCGAGCGAGTGCCCCACCATGGATTTGATGGAGCTCATGGGGATCGTGTACGCGTGCGCGCCCAGCGACCGCTTGACCGCCGCGGTCTCGTGCCGGTCGTTCTGCTGGGTGCCGGAGCCGTGGGCGTTGACGTAATCGACCTCGGAACGGTCGATACGGGCATGGTCCAAGGCCCGGTTGATCGCTTCGGACATCTCCAGTCCCTCCCGCGTCAGCCCGGTCATGTGGTACGCATTGCCGAACGTGGCGAAGCCGCCGATCTCGCCGTAGATCCGGGCACCCCGGCTGCGGGCCTGCTCCAGTTCCTCCAGGACCACGACGGCCGCACCCTCGCCCAGGACGAAGCCGTCCCGCCGGGCGTCGAACGGCCGGGAGGCGTGGGCCGGATCGTCATTGTTGGCGGACGTCGCCCTGATGGCGTCGAAGCAGGCGACCGTGATCGGCGATATCGGTGAGTCGGAAGCGCCCGCGATGCAGACGTCCAACCGGTTTTCCTCGATGGCCTGGAAGGCGTAGCCGATCGCGTCCAGTCCCGAGGTGCAGCCCGTGGAGACGGTCTGCACCTGGCCGTGGGCGCCGAACTCCTCGGCCACCTCGGAGGCGAGCGCACTGGGCGAGAACGCCCGGTGCAGATGCGGACCGGAGAGCAGATGGTCCACATCCCACTGCCTGCCCGAGTCGCTGACCTCGACGTAGTCGTGCTCGAGACGGGTGGTGCCGCCGACCGCGGTGCCCATGGAAATCCCCACCCGCCAGGGGTCCTTGGCGTGGATGTCCAATCCGGAGTCGCCCACCGCTTCCGCGGCGGCCACCAGCGCGAACTGCACATACCGGTCGGCCCGTGCGATCCGGTCGGGGGTGAGGCCACAGGCGGCCGGATCGAAGTCGCACTCCGCGGCGATCCGGGAGCGGAATCCATCGGGATCGAAGAGCGTGATGCCGCGGGTCGCCGTACGCCCGCTGGTGAGCATGTCCCAATAGGCCGGTATGCCCACACCCCCGGGTGCGACGATGCCGATCCCGGTGACTGCTACGCGCCGGGTCACGACGCCGCCGCGGCGGGTTCGGGAGGCTCAGCCTGCGTGGTGTCCTCGGTGTCCACGTGCCCGAGATCCGGGCGCGGTGCCAGCGGGCCGAGGTGGAAGACCATGCGGGCCTCGGTCTTCCCCACATTGCGGAAACGGTGGCGGACATACGGGGGGATCATCAGCGCCTGGTCGGGCAGCAGAGGGTGCGCCACCCCGTCCAGGTCCACCTCCAGCTCACCGCTGACGACGTACACGAACTCCTCGGAGTACGGGTGGTAGTGCTCGCCGATCCGCTCGCCGGGCTGTACGAGGGCCGCCCCCATGAATCCGCTCGTGGCGCCCACAGCGGTGGGGGTGAGCATGGCGCGCAGGTCGCCGCCGCGCCGGCGGTTGGGCTTGATCTCGTCGATGTGCACGATGCGTGGGGACTGCGTGGTCATGTTCTCTTCCTCCCAGTCGCGGTCACGGTGACCGTGTGGCGGACGTGCGGCGGGCATTCGGGTCGCGGGCCGTCACGCGCCGGGGCTGCGGCGGTCGGTGACCGGCGTCATGTCAATGGCGGCGAGGAAGCTCCTGATCCCCGCGTCGCTGTTCAGGTCGCCGTCGCGGAGGTCGATCAGGCGGCTGAGGTCCGAGCCGGCCCCCGGGCCGCTGACGCCGGCCACCACGGCGGGTGCCTTCTCCATCGGTGCGCGCAGGTCGACCAGGCGCACGACCGTGTCGTCGCGGTGGAAGATCGTGCCGGCGGCGACCGGCGTGCTCCGGCGGGCGGTCTCCAGCTCGTCCTGACGCTTCAGCAGCTGGACGACATCCGCACCCTTCCCGGGCCGTACCGGGTACAGCAGGGCGTGCCGGTGCAGCCCCTTGGGCCGTTGGCCACCGACCGCCACGTGGTGCACCGACGGCAGTGCGGCGCGGCCGAAGAACGCGCGGGCGGACTCCGGGTTGTCCAGGTCGCGGGCCTCCTCCAGGTACGGGTTGATGGCCTCCTCGACCGCCCTGACCTCGGGCTGGGCGGCGACATGGCGCAGCGCTGCGCCGAGGTCACCGGTCACCTCGATGGCCCGTACGACCCGGTTGGCCCGCATGAACAGCGAAGTACGCAGCAGCCGGGTGGCCGGGTCGGCCTGCGCGGCCGGCGACTCGTACTCCGCGAGGATCTTGGCGACCTTCTCCTCGCTGCCGGGCTTGACCGTGAAGGTGAGGGCGTGCCGGATCACGCCGTCGGCGTCCGGCCGCCCCATCGGCGGCCCTCCCTTGGCACCGGCCTGCGGACCGCCGGCCTGTCTGGCGGCGCGGCCGGCGCCCACCGGCGCGGACGAGGACGCCCGGGAGCCCTTGGAGTTCGCTGCGGTGGTCTCCCGCAGGATGTGGAAGCGCAGGGACCGCGTGTCGTTGACGCACCCGTGCATCGGCTTCACCATCTCGCGGTGCTCCGGGCTGTCCACCCAGGCCAGGAAGGGGGGCGCGCTTTCCCATTCGCTGGTGATCAGCCACTGCGAGGGGTTCTCGATCGACTGGCACAGCTGGTCCTTGATGTGGCCGGGCACGGACGCCACCTGATGGCGGAGCTTCTCGTACGCCTCCAGAAAGCGCTCATCCTCGCCGTCCTTGACCTCCAGCAGCAGCACGACGCGAAGTCTGGAGTCGGGCGAGGCGGACTGCGTCTCGGGTTGGGACTGGGTCGTCATGTTCCACTCCTTCGGAATCGAGCAGATGGCCTGTTCGCCGGTTTCGACTGCTGTCGGCGTCCGGCCGGGCGAAGCGGCCGAACGGACGAACGGCCTGGTCGCTCGAATATCGATCGTGCTGCCGCTCGCACGGATGGCGCGAGATGTGACAGCCGGACGGGTGAATTCCGAGGCGGGTCGTGCCTGATCGGGCAAGGAACCCGGGCAAGGAACCATCGGGCCCCGTGGCGCCGCCGGCCGCGGCATCGAGACCGCCGCCGACCGCGCATACGAGAGCCGCCGACCGCGTACGAGACCGCCGGCGCGCCCCGTCCCCCATCCGCCGTACAGGCTGGAGCTACTGATGAATCCGAAGGCCGAAGACCGCGTGCCCGTCCTGATCGTGGGCGGCTCCCTGGTGGGACTGTCCACCTCGCTCTTCCTCAGCCGCCTCGGCATCGGACACCTGCTGGTCGAGAAGCACGCGGACACCTCGGTTCACCCGCGCGGCCGTGGCAACAATGTGCGCACAATGGAGGTGTTCCGGACCGCCGGTGTGGAGCAGGCGATCCGTGACGCCGCGTCGGTCCTGGCGGAGAACCACGGCATCCTGCAGGCGGACACGCTCGCCGGAACGGAGCAGGAGTGGCTGTTCAAGCAGATCGACCCCGGCGGCGCGCTGGCCCGCTTCAGCCCCACCGGGTGGTGCCTGTGCAGCCAGAACGACCTGGAGCCCGTACTGCTGCGGTGCGCCCGTAACCTCGGCGGCGACGTCCGGTTCAGCACCGAACTGGTCTCCTTCGAGCAGGACGCCGACGGGGTGACCGCCGTTGTCCGCAGCAGGGAGACCGGCCAGAGCCGTACGGTGCGCGCGGACTACCTCGTCGCGGCCGACGGGCCCCGCAGCCCGGTGCGAGGACGGCTCGGCATCACCCAGTCGGGGCGCGGCGACCTGTTCCACAACATCAGCATCACCTTCCGCGCCAAGCGGCTGGCGGACGTGGTGGGCGACCGCCGTTTCATCGTCTGCTACCTCACCAACCCCGAGGGCGACGGTGCCCTGCTTCCGGTGGACAACGCCGAGCACTGGGTGTTCCACATGCCCTGGAAGCCCGACCGCGGCGAGACGCTGGAGGACTTCACCGACCAGCGCATCGCGGAGCACATCCGCAGGGCGGCCGGCGTGCCCGACCTGGAGGTCGAGATCACCGGCAAGGCCCCCTGGCACGCGGCCGAACGGGTGGCGGAGCGCTACTCCGACGGCCGGGTCTTCCTGGCCGGTGACTCCGCCCACGAGATGTCCCCCACCGGCGCGTTCGGCTCCAACACCGGGATTCAGGACGGCCACAACCTCGCCTGGAAGCTGGCCGCGGTCCTGGACGGCTGGGCGGGCCCCGGGCTGCTGGAGACATACGGCCAGGAGCGGCAGCCGGTGGCCGTGGCGACGAGCCGGCGCGCCTCCGCCCGCTCCGCGGAGCACAGCCACCCCGGGTACGACGTCTCACCCGGCACCGGCAGGCAGAGCAACGTGCTGTCCGTGGTCCTGGGTTACCGCTATCCGGCCGGCGCGGTCGCAGGCTCCGACCCGGCCATGCCGGTGCTCCCGGAGCGCTTCCAGCCGACGGCAGTTGTCGGTGGCAGGGCGCCGCACATGTGGCTGAGCCGGGATGGCAAACGGCTGTCCACTCTGGACCTCTACGAGCGGTCGATGGTGCTGCTCAGCGGCCCGGAGGGCGAGGCGTGGCACACGGCGGCGCAGCGGGTCGCCGAGCGGATGGCCGTACCGCTCGACGCCTACCGCGTCGGCCCCGGCATGGACCACGAGCTGCGGCCCGAACCGGACGCGAACTGGGCGGAGTCGCATGGCGCGGCGGCCGACGGCGCGGTCCTCGTACGCCCGGACGGGTTCGTGGCGTGGCGGGCGGAGGGTGGGTCATCTGACCCGGAGCGGGTGTTCGGCGAGGCGCTGGCCTCGGTGCTCCGGCTGCGTTGACATCGGCCCTCAGCCGGTTCCAGGGGCTCCACCTGGTGCGCTCCGGCCTCGGCGGAGGCCGGAACCGCCCTGCCTGATGACGGGGGTGGCAGGGGTGACGGGGACCGCAGCGCCCTCAGGGACTCCGACGACCCCGCGCTGCGGTGCGCCGCGGCCCCTGCCACGGCCCGAGCCCTCGTGCACGACACCGCCGGCAACCCCCGGACTGGCTTCGCAGGCCCCGCCCCGCTGGTCGGCAGGCACAGTGGGGCCGCGGGACTCCACTCCGCCGACGATGCCGCCGACGGCGGCGGTCCGCACCCGCGGCTCCCGCGGCAGGGCCCAACCCGGGCTGGTGCCCTGCTCGTTCGGCAACGACACCGAGTACGGGATCGGGAGGACTTCCGCTATCGGTGCCGTACCGCCCAGTGCGTCCGGGGTCTTCCCGCTGCCGATGCCCTCCCGGCTCCACGACGCCATCGCAGTGCCGTGAGAGTTGTACGCCCCTCCCAACTGCTCCATGACAACGGCTGCTTCGATCTGCCGCTTCTGTACGTCCGACAGACTGTTGCGGTTGCTGTTCAGCAGACCTTCGGCGTTCACCGGGCCCAACAGTCCAACCTGAATCTGCGCAAGGCTGTTCAGCGGCGCATCGTCCCCGTTCAGCGCGTCGACATGTGCCTTGTACTCCTGCAGGGCGTTGGCAGCGCCCTGCAGGGCGATCGATGTATACCGGGCGTACTCGGCGGCATGCGCGATCTTCCGGCGAAACCTCTCGGCCTCCCTGCCGAACGCCTCGGCCGCCTCACCCTCCCAGTGCTGCAGCAGCCGAGTGACCATGCGGTCGAGCATGCCCAGGACTCCTCCGTCCTCCCCACCGGCCAGGTCGGAGTGGACAGCGCTCCACGCCTCGCCGGTGGCCCGGATCTGCTCCGGGTCGGCATGCGCGACCATGGCCTTCATCTGGGACAGGGTCTTGTCCACAAATGCTGTGGAGTGCCGGACGGTGTAGCGCTGTCCTGGCGGCAGATAGTCGTACTCCTTCGCGCCCATACTCTTCTTCTCTCCTGCCGGTGAGCGCCGTCAGGCGGGGTACTCCGCGTCTTCGTAGACACCACGGGTCTTGCGAAGCTTCCTGCTGAGCTCCTCGGCGACTGCGATCAGGTGAGCGGAAAACTCCTCCACATGCGCCTTGGCCGCGGCATGTTCGGCGTACAGCCCGTACGCCTCCTCGAATCCCGTGCCGACCGCTTCACGATCCAGGCCTGTCGCATAGCGGACGTTCTGAGTTGTGGACTCCATCCGGCGGATCATGGCATGGATCTGAGCGACGGCCCGATCAAGTTCGTCAAGGTCGACCCGGTACTGCTCAGCCATGCAGTGCCTCCCCGTTCACTGAGGACTCGTACCAGCAGGCCGTCCATTATTGCCTGCCCCTCAGACAGCCCGGACACCGGGGTACATGCCCGGAGAGCTTTGGCCAAAGATCGGGTGTCATATTCCAACGACATCTGGCAGGCCGGTCAGGGGATTTCGATGACGTTCAGCCTGGAACGGTCGTCCGGACCGATGAGGTCGGTTCCACTGCGGACGATGAGGTGCTTCAGTTGCGGCGGAACCGATGTCCGGCCGTATGTCTGGAACTCGGCCTGGAAATGGCTGAGATCCAGCACGGAGACGTTCGGGAAATGCCGCGAGATCAGGGTGAGGATCGGCTCGGACGGAGAGTCGCCGACCAGGGTCAGGTGCCGGATTCCAGCGGCAGTCTGGCGGGGTGGGAAGCAGTTGAGCGATATCGCCGCCGTCGTGAGCCGTTCCAGTTCCGGCAGGTTCCGAATCGCCTCCCAATCCGCCCGGTCAGATGGGCTGTTCCTCATCCCCAAGTCGAGGTATTGCAAGGTAGGCCAGTAACGGATGGCCTGGAGCCAGCCTTCAGGCGCCTCGGCGTGGGACAGCGAGAGCGTACGCAAAGGCGCGTTCCGGGGAAGGAAATCCGTACACGGGGGCACAAGGCGGACGTCCCCCGAAAAGCATTCCAGATGTGGCAACGACGCCACTCCGTGGAGCGATGTGATGTTGGGACAGCCGGCCACAGTGAGGCTGTGCAGCTCCGCCCAGGAGGCGAGGAAGCCGAGGTCGGTGAGGGAGCGGTTCGAGCTGATCAGAAGCTCGTGCGTCGTTCCGGGGAAAGGCTCGGCGAGTGCTGTTCGAGGGAGGTCGCCCCGCACGTGCAGCCGGGGCCAGCCGCCCAGATTCCGCACGGCCGCCATTTGCTCTGGGCTTCTGACCGTGAGCACTTCATCGTCCGGGAAGTACGAGATCACCTCCTCGGCATAGCGCGCCGCTTCGAACGAACCCCAGGCGTCGACGACCCGTTCCCGCACCCGGGGCCATGGTGCATGGCAAAACCTGGCGAGCAGCGGAAGCGCCGCATCATCGGCGATGCCCGCGGCCGTCTCCAGCAGATATCCCGCCTCCCACTCGGTGAGTTTCTCCGGGCCCGGGAGCAGTTCCAGGACGATCGGGCCGGCCTCGATCAGCGCGCTGGCCTCTTCGAAACTGCGCGGTGGAATGACTCGCGACACCCTGTCCTCCACCAATTTGCGCACCTCGGCGTCCAGTTCCGATACGTGTTCCAGGCACGCCATGGCGAGGATGTGGATACGCCGGTCGCCGCGCTCGTCGCCGAGCGCGATCAGGTCCTTCAGGAAAGTCGCGCATTCCTTGGGCCGGGCATGGGAGACCGCCATGCGGATCACGTCTTCCCATTGCGTCTTCGTCGCGTTCTCGCGCAGCAGGCCGAAGTCGCCCTCCTCCACGGCGGCCTTCGCGGCCAGGAAGTCCTGGAACGTACGGTGGACGAAGTCGACGGCATCCAGTGCCGGTTCACGCACAATGCCGCTGCGCAACAGCAGATGCTGCAGAACGTCGTCCGCGCCCCCCACCTTGGCCATCTGCGGAACGGAGGAAAGGGCGTCGTCGATGATGCGTATGGCGCGATGACGGTCCAGTTCGGGTTGTTGATTGCGGACCATCCAGTAGGCCAGCTTCTGAAGCAGCCGCACCTGTGGCTCCGGCGTGAGCTCTTTGCCGACGGCCTCGGAAATCCCCTTGCCGCGGTCCCGGCGTTCCAGCAGCATGACCAGGGCCGCGTCATACAGCTCCCTGCGGCCGTGCGGGAGATATCCCTCCCGATCGCGGTGGAGGGCGCAGATCAGCGCGCACATCAGCGGGTTCGTGGCCAACCGCGCCAGGTCCTGCCGGGTACGGATGGCCGTCAGAACGTCGCGGGCCAAAGACGGGTCAGCCCCGGTCGCGGTGTGCCAGCGCGTGACGAACTCCCTGACGCCGTCCCGGTTCATCGGCGCGAGGACCAGATCGGTGAACCGGTCGCGCACGAGCCAGTCCGAAGGGACAGCCGGTTCACGGGAGGTCACCAGCCAGAGGTTCCCCGGATAGGCGGCGATCAGATCGCGGATCCACTGACGCGTACGCGCTCGGTCCGGATTGGGGATCTCGTCGACACCGTCGACGAGAAGCAGACCGCGCCTCGCGGAGAGCACGCGGTCCGCCCAGCCCGTCGGCTGGGCGCCCGCGATCGGGCACCCCACGCCGGACAGAAAGCGCTCCGGTGACGGCAGGTCACCTCCGTCGCGGATGAGGGTGCGCAAGGGGAGGACGAACGGAACGCGTCCCTTGAGGTAGGCCATGTCCTCGTTCGCGTCACCGCCGGCCGCGGTCACCGCCAGCCACTGGATCAGGGTGGTCTTGCCCGATCCCGCGACCCCACGCAGCAGCACGCGGTCCCGGCCGGCCAGGGCCTGATCAGCCAGCAGCGGGGTGCGCTGCTGCCACGGGTCGCCGTGCGCGGCGGCCGGGGGCCTGCCCCCGTCTCCCTCGTCCTCGCAATGCGTGAAGGTGGCCTCCAAACGTAAGTAGGAGGCGTCCAAAGGCCACTCGCGTCCGTGGTTGAGGTCGACGCCGTAGATCGTGAGCTCGCTGTGCTTGGCGGCGACGTAGGCGGCGTAACGCCGTTCGAACTCCGCGTCCGGGTGCGCGGGCCGGAGCTCCGGAACCGGGCAGCCGTGACGCTTCAAGGCGCTGAAGAACCACAGGTCCTTCTCCGGAAGGTCGGCGACCGGGGTGAGCGTGATACGGCTGTCCGGCCAGCCGGCGGGAGCGGCACTGGCCACCCCGACGAGCAGGCCGTACGCGAACAGCGCGGCGCCGGAGAAGCCGGCCCACGCGGAGCCGTCGTCACCGCGCGATACGGGCGGCGCATGGTCGCTGTCGAGTACGTAACGGCCCGCCAGCAGGCCGCTGCCGGGCTTGAGCGTACCGATGAGGTGCTCGCTCTCAAGGCGGCCCTGGGCATCCCGCTGGGCATACGGAAAGCCGATCGCCTCGCAGTCCTTGATGGGCTCGGCGGTCAGGATCCTGCCCCAGTGCATGCTCGGCCAGGGGGCGTTTTCCGGAACGTCCGCGACCAGGGGCTCGTCCGCCCGGAGTAGTGCCACGTCACAGCCGGAGTCCTCACCCGACCACACGACCTTGCAGGGCTTGGGGCCACGGCCGCCGACGCTGACGGCACGGATCGGACCTGCGGCCTGACGTACGACATGGGCGGCGGTCAGGACGATGGACGGTGCGAGCAGATAGCCGCTGCCCTGTCGATTTCCGCACAGGACGGCGGCCACTCGTTCCGGTACGGGGCCGCCGACATCGGCCAAGGGCACGCTCAGCTCCGGTCTGCGGCGGTGAAGCCGCCGACATCACCTTCGTCATCGGCGGCGATGAGCCAGTCCTGGCCCGTCTTGACGTTCTTCGGCTTCAGGCTGAACGAGACCTTGTGGGTACGGGCCTTGGCGGCCGACCCCTCCGCGCCCGCGTCGATGACCCACGCCTTGACGCCGCCCTTCGCGCGTACGTCGCGGCGGACCTCCACTGTGAACTCCATCTGGATCTCACCGAGCTCGAAGCGGATCTCGCTGTCCGTAGCCCGGGTGGCGGCCGCCAACAGGCCGTCGCGCACAGCCTCCACCGCGTCCGCAAGCTGAATCTCGTCGCTCACTGTTCCCCCCACCAGGCTCGGCGTCCCCGAAGGAGCGCCAAGCTACTGCATCGCCAGAGCCGTTGCGACGTTACTGATGAGTGCTGTTGGCGAGGCGGCCGGAAGAATCGTTTCGCGGCCTCCCGGCGCCCTTCGGCCCCCTGCCAACGGGCAGTTCACCGACGGCGATTCCGCTTACGGCGAGCAGTCGTCCGCGGTCCGCCGGGGTGCGGGCAGTGTGTGCACCATGAGACTTCTGATGCTGGGCGGGACGGGGTTCGTAGGGCCGGCCGTCGTGGAGGAGGCGCTGTCCCGAGGGTGGCGGGTGACGCTGTTCAACCGGGG
Organism: Streptomyces sp. HSS9-12; assembly: GCF_054963655.1. NCBI lineage: Bacteria > Bacillati > Actinomycetota > Actinomycetes > Kitasatosporales > Streptomycetaceae > Streptomyces > Streptomyces sp. HSS9-12. The sequence continues at coordinate 43,105 of NZ_JBUEGC010000031.1, forward strand.
CACGCGGGAGTTGCCGGACGGTGTGGGTGGGTTCCGGGTCCGGGGCCTCCGGGAGGGGGTTCCTGGACTGCGCACTCTCGGGCCTGGCGGCCCTGAGCACACTTTTACGTCCAGAAACCCCCTCCCTACGACCCCGCCCCCTCCCGCCGGTGCCACCGTCCTGCGTGGTGACCGCTTGCATCCGGACGAACTCGCCGCGCTGGCCGAGAGTGAGTGGGACCTCGTCGTCGACACCTGGACCGGGCGGCCCTCCGCGGTACGCGACGCGGCGCGGATGCTCGCCGGCCGGGCCGGGGCTTACGCCTATGTGTCCAGCGGGTCGGTGTACGCCGACCCCGTTCCGCCGGGCGCCGCCGAGAACGCGCCGGTGGTCGAGGCCTCGCCCGACGACGGCGAGGTCGAGTACGCGAGGGCGAAGGCCGGCGGAGAACTGGCCGTCCGGGCCGCCTTCGGTGACGACCGGTCGCTGCTCGTCCGGGCGGGCCTGATCCTGGGACCGGGCGAGGACATCGGCCGCCTGCCCTGGTGGCTCAACCGGATCGCCCGCGGCGGCCCCGTGCTGGCCCCGGGCCCGGCGGATCTCCAGCTCCAGTTCATCGACGCACGGGACCTGGCCGCCTGGACCTTGGACGCCGCCGAGCGCGGACTCGCCGGCCCGTACAACGTGGTCAGCCCCACCGGCCATACGACGATGGGTGAGTTGCTTCAGGCGTGCGTGGATGTGACGGGCTCCGACGCGCGACTGTGCTGGGCCGACCCGGAGCCGATCCTCGCGGCCGGTGTTCAGCCCTGGATGGACCTGCCCATCTGGCTCCCGCCGGGCGAGACGTACGACTTCATCCACCGCATGGAGGTTGCCAAGGCCGTCGCGGCGGGACTGCGGTGCCGCCCGGCCGCGGAAACGGTCGCCGACACGTGGGAGTGGCTGCAGGGCATCGGAGGGCAGCCACCGCAGCGTGCCGACCGGCCCGTACTCGGCCTGGCCCCCGAGGTGGAGGCCCAGATCCTGGCGACTCTGGGCTGAGCGCTGAAACTCCCTGAGGGGTCCATCAGCGGAGGGTAAATCATCCAATTCGCGCCACGGACAGCAGACTTGCTGACTACGTTGGGCTACGGAGCGAATACAACCCGCCGTGAGGTGTGGCGGGTTGGGCAAGGGGGTTATCCGTGGTGAACATCCGAGAGCTGGACCCGAGCGCGTCTCCGCTGCACTACTACGGCGCCGAGCTACGGCGCTTCCGCGAGGCGGCGGGTCTCACCCAGAATGCGCTTGGTGAGATCGTCAGTTACACGGGCTCGCTGATCGGTCAGATCGAGACGGCCCGGAAGGTCCCGACGCGCGAGTTCACACAGGTCGTGGATGCGGCCCTGGGCGCGGAGGGCGCCCTGTTGAGGCTGTGGCAATTGGTGATGCGCAGCCAGCTGCCGGGTTGGTTCCAGCCATACGCCGAAATGGAGGCCAGCGCCACCCACATCTACACCTTCCAGGCGCAGCTGGTGCACGGCCTGCTGCAAACCGAGGGGTACGCGCGTGCGGTGCTCGGCGCCGTACATCAGGACCGACTTGAGGAGCGGGTGGCGGCCCGGATGGAGCGCCAGCGCGTCCTGGAACGGGAGGAGAATCCGACGCTGTTGTGGGCGATCCTCGACGAGTCGGTCCTGCACCGCCCTCTTGGTGGTGCCGAGGTGATGTGGAATCAGCTGGCCCACCTGTTGAGCCTGCGGGACCGGGAATGGGTCCAGATCCAGGTGCTGCCGTTCTCGGCCGAGGCACACGCCGGGCTGCCGGGGTCGTTCAATGCCCTCCGCTTCGACGACCACCCGGACCTCGTCTACGACGAGGGCTATCAGCCGCGCATGACGGCTGATCCGCGCGAAGTCAAGGAACGTACACTCCGTTACGCTCTCCTCCAAGCCGCTGCCATGTCCGTTGAGGACTCGGCGGAGTTGATCGCCCGAATGATGGAGGAGCGCTATGGGGAGCAGCCCGGAGCTGACCGGAGCACGGTGGCGTAAGTCCAGCTACAGCGCCGATCACGGCGGCGACTGCGTTGAGTGCGCCCCGCTCGGCGGCGCCCAGTGGAGTAAGTCCAGCTACAGCGGCGACCACGGAGGCGACTGCGTCGAGATCGCAGCCCAGCCCTGCGCCGTGGCGATACGTGACTCCAAGGACCCCGACGGCCCCGTACTCACTGTCACGCCTGCCGCCTTCGCCGCCTTCGTCAGCGCCGCCGCGGCCGGGGAGTTGGGAGGGGTCTGAGTCCGGGGCGGGTACGGACGGGAGGGGTCGGGGTCGGAGGGGTGGGGGTCCTGGACGTAAAAGTGTGTCCAGGGCCGCCAGGCCCGAGGGCGCGCAGTCCAGGACCCCCACCTCGGAGGCCCCGGCCCCGGCACCAGCCACCGGGCGACCGCCCCCGGCAAACCGAGGCGGCAGCCGGGTACGCGCCGGCACCACCCCATGGGGCGACCGCTCCCGGCGAAACCGAGGCGGCAGCCGGGTACGCGCCGGCACCACCCACCCAGCGACCGCCCCCGGCAAAACCGAGGCGGCAGCCGGGCACGCACCGGCACCACCCACACATGGGAGCCCCCGGGTGGACGATCAGCGTCAGCGATCCCGTACGACAACCACCGTGCACGGCGCGTGCTGCGTCACATGCTGGCTGACCGAGCCGAGCAGCGCGCCCGCGAAGCCGCCGTGCCCGCGGCTGCCGACGACGAGGAGCGACGCGCCCTCGGCGGCCTCCAGCAGCACCTGTGTGGCGCCGCCCGGGCTGACCTGGGTGGCGAGGGGTACGGACGGGCGCGTCCCGATCGTCTCGCTGATCGTCTCGGAGAGGACATGTTCCGCTGCCTCGTTGATGGCGATGTCGTCCGGGGCCGCGGGCATCAGCCCGGCCCAGCTGTAGGGGCCCGGCCACTCCCACGCCATCACCACGTGCACCGAGCCGCCGGTGAGCCGGGCCTGCCGTACGGCCCACCGCAGAGCCTCCCGTGAGTGCTCGGAGCCGTCGACGCCCACCACGATCCGGCCGCCTGATGTGTCGGCCACGGACGCCTCCTCAGTTTCGCCGTATATGACAGGATTTCAGGTTAGCTGAGGGGTAATGGGTGGCCCTTGGTCCGATCAGCCCTCCAGTAGCCGTTGGAACAGGCCCCACGTGAACTCGGCGACGCATTCACGGCGTTCGCCCCCAGTGTCCGGGGCGGTGAAAGCGAGGCGCCAGCGTGTCGGAGCCGTGCCCTCCATCGGCCGGGCCGGGGGAAAGGCGTGCGCCACCTCGTCCACCGTGCAGCACCACGGACGCAGATCCTCCACCGTGCGCAGTTGCGGCCCGGAGGCTCCCGGCGCTCGTACGAGCCACTCGTTCCAGACCTGGCCGCCCGGGGCGGTGAGCACCTCGAACCGCAGATCCGGCCAGAGCGGCACCCGCCAGTACAGCGCCTCGCAGGTCAGCTCGCCGATTCGGCGGTGGCGGACCTCCTCGGGCGGGCCGAGCCAGGCCCGGTAGCGCTGCACGGCGCTGCGCGCCTTGCGGGTGGGGGCACCTCCCAGCGGTGGCTGGGAGCGGGTCATGGCCTGCCAACGACGGTTGGTCTCGCGCATCTCGGCCCGGCTGACACCGAGTTCGCGCAGGGCGGTTTCGACCAGTTCGGGCCTGGAAGTCGGCCATCCGCCGCAGCAGTACGAGCTGGAACATCAGCGGGCCGGGCAGCCCCGCGCCGGGTCGCTCGTCGGAGTCCGGGGTGGAGGTCATGCCGGCCATCCTCGCGCAGTCGTGCAGTCGGCAGCCGCAAGCCGGCACCCGGGGCCGTGTGGTGAACAATCCGTATCTGTCTGCCAGGCATGCGGGCTCGTCACGGAATCCTCACAAGATGCCGGTTCAACTGTTACCCGCGGACACATAATCTGCGGGCGCGATGGATTACTGCCCTTTCTGCCGACGGCACCTCAACGGCGCCCTGTGCTGCCCTGGATGCGGCCGGGCCGCGCCGGACTCCGCGTACGTACCTGAGCCCATGTACGTGCCGGGGCCTGCCGTGGCCGAGGGGCCCGGGCCGACTGCTCCGGCTCCTGAGTACCGCGAGTCGGTCGCTCCGGCTGCTGAATACCCGGGGCCGGCCGATCCGGCTCCCGGCTACCCCGAGTCGGCCGATCCGGCTCGCGGCTACCCCGGGCCGGCCGATCCGGCTCGCGGCTACCCCGGGCCGGCCGATCCGGCCTCGGAGCACCCCGAGTCGGCCGATCCGGACCCGGAGTCTCCGGAAGGCGGCGCGGCCGGGCGCCGCGCGGACCGTCGTGCGGAACGTCGCCAGGGCCGCCGCGCTGAGCGGCGAGCGGAATCACGTGCGGACCGCAAGGCCGCCGCGGTTCCGCCCGACCGGCGCGGGCGCCGGCGGGCCAAGAGCCGGGGTCGAAGAACGACCGTGGCGGCCGTGGTGCTGGGCGTGGCGCTGACCGGCTTCACCGTCGCGGAGGTCGCCACGGAGAAACCGTGGCATGCCCCGTGGGAGGACGAGACCGAGGCGACCAGCGCCGAGCCGTCTGCCGGCGACGGCACCCACAGCGCGACACCCGGTCGGAACGCCTCTCGCACGGCGTCTCCCAGCCAGAGCACACAGAGCGCGGAGGCCACGGCGTCCGAGAGCGCCAAGGACAAGTCCGAGGCCAAGAAGAAGTCGCCCAGTCCGAGCGCCGTATCCTCGACGGCCTCCAGCCGGCCCACTGCCTCTTCCGCCCCGCAGCCGGCCCCGCAACCCACGAAGACCGCTCAGCAGCCCCCGGCTCCGTCCTCGACCCCGCCGCCGGACCCCCAGCACAGCTGCACCCGCTTCCTGTGGTGGTGCGCCTGAGTCCGGGCGTCGGCCTCAGGTGGCCGTGCCGCCTTGGGCATCGAGGCCCAGCATGCGCTTGAGCAGGTCCCGCAGGACCGTGCGCTCCTGCGCCGAGAGGCCGGCCAGCGGCTCGCGGGCGAAGTCCAGCGAGTCGCGCAGCCGGGCGGCGGTCGCCCGGCCCTCCTCCGTGGGGGCGGCCAGCTTGACCCGGCGGTCGGCCGGGTCGGGGCGGCGCTCCACCAGCCCGCGGGCCTCCAGGCGGTCGATGATCCCGGTGACGTTCGAGGGCTCGCACTTGAGTTTCTGGGCGAGCTTGCGCATGGGCATCGGTTCGAGGGAGAGCAGTCCCAGTACCCGGGCTTGCGCGCCGGTGAGGGAATGCTGCGCCGCCGCGTCCTCGTACTCCTCGTAGTACCGGGCCACGACGGTCCCGATGAGTTCGACGACTTCGAGGGTCAGCGGGTCGCTACGTGAGGCCATGACACTCAGGCTACCGCTTTGCTTGACAAGCTGAAACATTCAGTCGCATTGTTGTTTTAGAATCTGAAGTATTCCGCGCAGCTGAAGGCCGACGCCCAGCCACCGCAGAAGGAGGCATCCACTCCATGTCCGCACTGCCGAAGACCGGTCGTGAATGGCACCTGGTCGCCCGTCCGCACGGCTGGCCCAAGCCCGAGGACTTCGCGCTGCGCGAGGCCGAGGTCCCCGTGCCCGGCCCCGGGCAGATCCTGGTCCGCAACACGCATATGTCCGTCGACCCGTACATGCGCGGCCGGATGAACGACGTGAAGTCGTATGTACCGCCCTTCCAGCTGAACCAGCCGATGGACGGCGGCGCCGTCGGGGAGGTCCTCGCCTCGAACGCCGAGGGCATCGCGGTCGGCGACCACGTGCTGCATGGCCTGGGCTGGCGCGAGTACGCGGTGCTGGACGCGGCGCACGCCGCGAAGGCTGACCCGGACCTCGCCCCGCTGAGCGCGTACCTCGGCGTGCTCGGCATGCCGGGGCTGACCGCCTATGCCGGTCTGCTGGAGGTCGCCTCGTTCAAGGAGGGCGACGCCGTCTTCGTCTCCGGAGCGGCGGGTGCGGTCGGCAGTCAGGTCGGCCAGATCGCCAAGCTCAAGGGCGCCTCGCGCGTCATCGGCAGCGCGGGCTCGGACGAGAAGGTCAAGCTGCTGGTCGAGGAGTACGGCTTCGACGCCGCCTTCAACTACAAGAACGGACCGGTCGCCGAGCAGCTGCGGGCAGCCGCCCCCGACGGCATCGACGTCTACTTCGACAACGTCGGCGGTGAGCATCTGGAGGCGGCGATCGGTGCCCTCAACGTGCACGGCCGCATCACGGTCTGCGGCATGATCGCGCAGTACAACGCGACCGAGCCGACGCCTGCTCCGCGGAACCTGGCCCTCGTCATCGGCAAGCGGCTGCGGATGCAGGGGATGCTCGTACGGGATCACGCGGCGCTCCAGCCGCAGTTCGTCCAGGAGGTCGCCGGATGGATCCGGTCCGGCGAGCTGCAGTACCGCGAGACCGTCGTCGAGGGCATCGAGAACGGCGTTGACGCCTTCCTGGGCATGCTGCGCGGCGAGAACGTCGGGAAGATGGTCGTCTCCCTCACCCGCTGACCCTTCCCCCGGCTACCTCCCCCAGCTACCGCCGGGAGGTGCCCCCAAGACCAGGTGTGCCCGTACTCCAACGCCACCCGCGGCAATATCGAGGTCACGCTGAACGTCGCCTGATCCGGCGACCCGTAGCGCGTACGAGCCGAGGCCCGCATCCCCGCGGCCGGGGGTGCGGCCCTCGGCCGCTGTGTGTCAGAGGCGACCGATATGGTGCCCGCATGCGTGATCTCGGGGCGGGCTTCGGCTACTTCATAAAGGGTCAGCGCTGGGTTGCCCAGCACACCCGGTGGTGGGGCTTCGGGCTGCTGCCCGCGCTCATCACCCTGGTGCTCTACGCCGGGGCCCTGGTCGGCCTCGGCTTCTGGGCGGATGACCTGACGGCCTGGGCCACCCCCTTCGCCGACGACTGGGGCTCGCCGTGGCAGGGGCTCTTCCGCGGCTTCCTCACGGCGCTGCTGTTCGTCGGCGGACTGCTGTTCGCGGCCGTGACCTTCGCGGCCGTGGCGCTCCTGATAGGCGAGCCGTTCTACGAGAAGCTGGCCGAGAAGGTCGAGGAGAGCGAGGGCGGTGCTCCGGACGGCCCGGACATGCCGCTGTGGCGCGAGCTGCTGATCTCGGCGCGCGACAGCGTGCGGGTGCTGCTGCGCGCTGCGGGCTTCGGGGTGCTCCTCTTCGCGCTGGGCTTCATCCCGGTCATCGGCCAGACCGTCGTACCGGCCATCGGCTTCTGTGTCTCCGGTTTCTTCCTCGCGCTTGAACTGAGCGGCGTAGCCTTCCAGCGCCGGGGCGTCCCGCTCACCGAGCGCCTGAGACTGCTGCGCGGGCGGCTGATGCTCACCCTTGGCTTCGGTGTACCGCTGGTGCTGCTGTTTCTGCTGCCGCTGGTCGCGGTCTTCCTGATGCCTGGCGCGGTCGCGGGTGCGACGTTGCTGGTCCGCGGTCTGCTGCCGCCGGAGCCCGCGCAGTCGGATGAGCCTGCGGTCATGGACAAGGCCGAGGAGATCCCCGGCTGGAACCAGCCGCCGTCCCGGCCGGCCTGAGCTGCGCCGTTACGGGGCCGCTGCGGTGACCCGCCGGTACGCCAGCTCAGCCAGCCGCTCCTGGCCCTGCTTGCTGGGGTGGAACCAGTCCCAGGCGCTCAGCTGCTGCGGGGAGAACAGATAGCGGAAGGCATCCCCGCCGTCGTAGCGGCACAGCCGGTCCCGGCCGCAGACCTCCTTCAGCGCGGTGTTGTAGGCCACCACCCGGTCGTACACCTGCTGCCGCCGGGCCACCGCCGCCGGGTCCATGTCATCGGGCCGGCTGAGCATCGACGCACAGATGCCAAGGCTCCAGATCTGCTTGCCGCGCGGGTTGTTCCGCCCCTGGGCCCAGACCCGTTTCAGGTCCGGCACGCTCGCCACGTACACCTGCGTCTTCGGCAGCGCCTGCCGCAGCTGCTTCAGGGATTTCTCGAACGTGGCGCGGAAGTCGGCGACCGGGGTCATGGCGGCGACGCTGTCGCGGCAGGCGTCGTTGGCGCCCAGCATCACGGTCACCAGGTCCGGCTTCCGGTTCACCGCGGCGGCCATCTGCTGCGGGAGGTCGGCCATCCGGGCGCCGGTGCGGGCGAGGTTCCAGCTGTTGCGCCCGGCGGTCTTCAGCAGTCGCTGGGCCAGGCTGTTGACCGCCGGGTCCGTGCCCGTGGCCCAGGATGCCTTCGGGCAGTCGGACAGCACCTGGCAGGCGTCGAAGGCGCGGGTGATGGAGTCGCCCAGGGCCGCGATGGAGTCGGGGCTGGTGTTCCACGCCTGCCCCGGCCGGTGGGAGGGGCGGTGCTCGGAGCGGGACGCGGCCGGGGATGTGGCGCTGCCCGGCGCCCCGTCACCGGAGGAGCAGCCGACGAGGCCGGCTCCGGCGAGGACGGCCGCTGCGGCGAGCAGGGCGGCGAGTCGCCTTCGGACACCTCCGGGGACGGGCCGATGGCTGTCCCGCATGCCGTGCTCCCTTCCGGCGTTGAGCGCCGATGGCTTGATCTTTTCCCTTAGGGGGACGAATTGGGCCGCTCGGGCGTTCCCCAATCGGGGGTTAGGGGCGTCCCCGCGAGTGAATGCTTGGGGATTGAACTCCGAGACCGACGGTACGTCGCCCGCGGACCGCTGACGCACGGTAGCTTTTCCCCGTGGCGGTCCGGCCGCGACCCCCCGTACGGGGGAAGCGACCTGACGGCCCGTCGAACCCAGAGGAGAGTGCACGTTCCACGCAACGGTAAGCTTCACCGCGTCACACGCTGTCCACTTTGAAGAGAATTGCTCCCCCATGGTGTTTACTGTAAGTCACCTCGGGAGCTGGTACGGAAGTGACCTTTGGGGCAGGATGTCAAGTGCTGTCCCGGACGCGATCGGTACGGGCACGAGGCCGCTGGGGAAGGCGAACCTCGTCCCACACTGGAGGTCCCGGTGACGACACGTGGAGTTCTGTACGTGCACTCCGCACCGCGTGCGCTGTGCCCGCACGTCGAATGGGCTGTCGCGGGCGTCCTTGGCGTGCGCGTGAGCCTCGACTGGATCAGACAGCCGGCCTCTCCGGGGACCTGGCGCGCCGAGTTCTCCTGGCAGGGGGAGCCGGGCACCGCCTCCAAACTGGCCTCCGCGCTGCGCGGCTGGCATCTGCTCCGCTTCGAGGTCACCGCCGAGCCCTGCCCCACCGCCGAGGGCGAGCGCTACAGCTCCACTCCGGACCTGGGCATCTTCCACGCCGTCACCGGTATCCACGGAGACATCCTGATCCCCGAGGACCGGCTGCGCGCCGCGCTCGCCCGTGCGAGCCGCGGCGAGACCGAGCTCGAGTCGGAGATCGCCAAGCTGCTCGGCAAGCCGTGGGACGACGAGCTCGAACCCTTCCGCTATGCCGGCGAGGGCGCGCCGGTCCGCTGGCTGCATCAGGTCGTCTGATCCCGCCACCCGTTACCGAGCGTCACCTTGGCCAGGAGTACGGTTCACGTCGTACCGTCGGGACATGCCTGACAGAACCTCAGTAGCAGTCCTGGGCACCGGGATCATGGGCTCGGCCATGGCCCGCAATCTGTGCCGCGCCGGGCTGGATGTCCGGGTCTGGAACCGTACCCGTGAGAAGGCCGAGCCGCTGGCCGCGGACGGCGCCCGGATCGCCGACGACCCGGGGGCCGCCGTCGAAGGCGTCGATGTCATCGTCACCATGCTGTTCGACGCGGCCGCCGTGCTCGCCGCGATGCGCAGCGCCGCCGCCTCGCTGAGCCCCGGCACCGTATGGGCCCAGTCCACGACCGTGGGCCTGACGGACCTTCAGCCGCTCGCGGCGTTCGCCGCCGAACACGGCCTCGACTTCGTCGACTCCCCTGTGCTCGGGACCCGGCAGCCTGCCGAAGAGGGGCAGTTGACCGTACTCGCCGCCGGTTCCGCGTCGGCCCGCCGTACCCTCGCGCCGGTCTTCGACGCGGTGGGGAGCCGTACGCTCTGGCTGGCCGAGGACAGCGCGAGCGGCGCCGCCACCCGGCTCAAGCTCGTCTGCAACAGCTGGGTACTGGCTCTCACCAACGGTGTCGCCGAAGCGCTCGCGCTCGCCGAGGGCCTGGGCGTGGAGCCGCAGGGCTTCCTGGACGCGGTCGCGGGCGGGGCGCTGGACTGCGGGTATCTCCGGTTCAAGGCCGACGTGATCATGTCCGGGGCCTACATCCCTCCCAGCTTCTCGGTGTCGACGGCCAAGAAGGACGCGGAGCTCATCGTCGAGGCGGGCGAGGAGGCCCGGGTACGGCTGGATGTGGCGGCCGCTGGGCGCGAGCGGTTTCGCCGGGCCGAGGAACAGGGCCACGGGGACAAGGACATGGCGGCCAGTTGGTTCGCCAGTTTCACGGAGTAAGCCCCGGCGCTTCGTCGGAGAAAGCCATCGCCCACCCGCCCTCCGCAGGAGGGCGGGTGGGCGACGGGCAAGCGGGGATCAGACCGACCGGAACGCCAGGACGACGTTGTGGCCGCCGAAGCCGAACGAGTTGTTCAGGGCCGCGATCGTGCCCTCGGGCAGCGCGCGGGCCTTGTCGCGCACGATGTCCGCGTCCGCCTCGGGGTCGAGGTTGTCGATGTTGATCGTCGGCGGGGCGAGCCGGTGGTGCAGCGCCAGGATGGTCGCGACGGTCTCCACACCGCCCGCACCACCGAGGAGGTGGCCGGTCATGGACTTGGTGCCGGACACGGCCATGTGGTCCACATCGTCGCCGAAGATCTTGCGCAGCGCCTTCAGCTCCGCGAGGTCGCCCTGCGGGGTGGAGGTGGCGTGCGCGTTGATGTGCACGATGTCCACCGGCTTGACGTCCGTACGGGCCAGCAGGTTCTGCAGGGCGTGCGCGATGCCGTTGCCGGAGGGCTCGGGCTGCACGATGTCGTGGCTGTCGGCGGAGATGCCCTGGCCGAGCGCTTCGGCGTAGATCCGCGCACCGCGCGCGGCGGCGTGCTCCGCCGACTCCAGGACGATCACACCGGCGCCCTCGCCGAGCACGAAGCCGTCACGGGCGGTGTCGTACGGGCGCGAGGCGCCCTGCGGGTCGTCGTTGTTCTTCGACATCGCCATCATGTTGCCGAACGCGGCGATCGGCAGCGGGTGGATCGCCGCCTCGGTGCCGCCCGCGACCACCACATCGGCGCGGCCGGTGCGGATCATCTCGACGGCATAGCCGATGGCCTCGGCGCCCGACGCGCAGGCGCTGACCGGGGTGTGCACGCCCGCCCGGGCGTTGACCTCCAGGCCGACGTTGGCCGACGGGCTGTTCGGCATCAGCATCGGGACGGTGTGCGGGGAGACCCGGCGGACGCCCTTCTCCTTCAGCACGTCGTACTGGTCGAGGAGGGTGGTCACACCGCCGATGCCGGAGGCGATGACCGAGCCGAGGCGGTCCGGGTCCACCGAGCCCGCCGCGCCGGCGGCTGATGTCATCGGCTCGCCGGCCTTGCCGGTGAAACCGGCATCCGCCCATGCCTCGCGGGCCGCGATCAGCGCGAACTGCGCCGAGCGGTCCAGCTTGCGGGCCTGCGTACGGGGGATGATCTCGCCCGGCTCCACGGCGATCTGCGCGGCGATCTGCACCGGCAGCTGCTCGGCCCACTCCTGCCGCAGGGGGGTGACTCCGGAACGGCCCGCGATCAGGCCCTCCCAGGTCGATGCGGTGTCGCCACCCAGCGGTGTGGTTGCGCCGATACCGGTGACGACCACAGTGCGGTTGGTCGCGTTCACAGGAATTCTTCTCTCCACGATTCGAGGACGATGAATCAACGGCGCCACCGGCCGGGTGGCGACAACAGCGTCTGGCTCAGGCCTGGTGCTTGAGGATGTACTCGGTGGCGTCACCCACGGTCTTGAGGTTCTTGACGTCGTCGTCCGGGATCTTCACGTCGAAGCGCTCCTCGGCGGCGACAACGACCTCGACCATGGACAGCGAGTCGACATCCAGGTCGTCGGTGAAGGACTTGTCCAGCTGGACGTCCTCGACCGGAATACCGGCGATCTCGTTCACGATCTCGGCGAGACCGGCGACGATCTCTTCCTGAGTGGCGGCCATGTGTGGCGCTCCTTCGATGTGTTTCAGTGGTGAGTGAGTGCCCGGAAGGTCCGGGCCTGCCTAGGGGAGAGTAACGACCGTGGCGGCGTAGACGAGACCCGCCCCGAAGCCGATGACGAGCGCGGTGTCGCCGCTCTTCGCCTGCCCGGTCGCCAGCAGCCGCTCCATCGCGAGCGGAATCGAGGCGGCCGAGGTGTTGCCGGTGGTCTCCACGTCCCGGGCGACCGTGACGTGCTCCGGCAGTTTGAGGGTCTTCACCATCGAGTCGATGATCCGCATGTTGGCCTGGTGCGGAATGAAGACATCCAGGTCGTCCGCGCTGACCCCGGCCGCGTCCAGCGCCTGCTGGGCGACCTTCGCCATCTCGAACACCGCCCAGCGGAAGACCGTCTGGCCCTCCTGGCGGATCGCGGGGAACTTCAGCTCGCCGTCCTCACCGAGCGGCAGCTCGGCGGGGTCGCCGACACGGAAGCGGTCCCATGCGACGGTCTGGGTGATGACGTCCGCCTTGTCGCCCTCCGAGCCCCAGACCGTGGGACCCATGCCGGGCTCCTCGGACGGGCCGACGATGACCGCGCCCGCGCCGTCGCCGAAGAGGAAGGCGGTGGAGCGGTCGGTCACATCGGTCAGGTCCGACAGCCGCTCCACACCGACCACCAGCACGTACTGCGCACTGCCCTCGAGGACCAGGCCCTTGGCGATGGTCAGGCCGTAGCCGAAGCCCGCGCAGGCGGCGGAGATGTCGAAGGCGGCCGCCTTGTCGGTGCCCAGCCGGGCCGCGATCTCCGTGGCGATGGCCGGGGTCTGCTTGAAGTGCGAGACCGTCGAGATGATTACCGCGCCGACCTGCTGGGCCGTGATGCCGGCGTCCGCGATGGCCTTGCCGGCCGCCGCGATGGACATCTCCGCGACCGTCTCATCGGGCCCTGCCCAGTGCCGGGTCGCGATCCCCGAGCGGGTACGGATCCACTCGTCGGAGGAGTCGATGTGCTTCAGGATCTCCTCGTTCGGCACCACACGGGTCGGGCGGTAACCGCCGACACCGAGAATGCGCGCGTACGGCGAACCCTTGCTTGGCTTGATCTTCGCGGTCATGCTCTCGGGGCTCCTATTCGGCCGTGGCTGCTGCGTCCGCCGCACCGGCGGCTGACGTCACTTCGGCGATCAGCGTGCGGGCCGCGTCGAGGTCGTCCGGGGTCTTCAGGGCCAGGGTCCGCACACCGGGCAGGGCGCGCTTGGCCAGGCCCACCAGGGTGCCAGCCGGAGACACCTCGATCAGTGCGGTGACACCCAGCTCCTGGAAAGTCTCCATGCACAGGTCCCAGCGGACCGGGTTGGACACCTGGGCCACCAGCCGCTGTACGACCTCCTGGCCGGTCGCGACCACCTGGCCGTCCCGGTTGGAGACATAACGGGTCGTCGGATCGTCGACCGGCAGCTCGGGGGCCAGGGCCTCCAGCGTCGCGACCGCCGGCGCCATGTGGTGCGTGTGGAACGCGCCGGCCACCTTCAGCGGGATGACACGGGCCTTCTCCGGCTTGTCCGCCATGAGGGCCGCCAACTGCTCGGCGGTACCCGCGGCGACGATCTGCCCGGCGCCGTTCATGTTCGCCGGGGTCAGACCAAGGTCCTTCAGGTGCGTGACCACGGCCTCCGGGTCGCCGCCGAGGACCGCCGACATCCCGGTCTCGGTGACGGCCGCGGCCTCGGCCATCGCCAGGCCGCGCCGGCGCACCAGGGACATCGCGGACTCGGGGCTCAGGACGCCGGTGATACCTGCCGCCGTGATCTCACCGACGCTGTGACCCGAGGCCGCGCCGACGAGGCGGGCGACGTCACTCGGGGTCTGGAAGAGCTGCTGCGCCGAGACCAGGCCGGCGGCCACCAGCAGCGGCTGGGCCACAGCGGTGTCGCGGATCTCCTCCGCGTCGGCCTTGGTGCCGTAGTGCACCAGGTCGAGGTCGATGACGGCGGACCACTCCGTCAGGCGTTCGGTGACGCCGGGGAGTTCAAGCCACGGAGCCAGGAAGCCGGGCGTCTGGGCGCCCTGGCCGGGAGCGACGAGTACGAGCACTCTCACACTCTCTCTTGTGGACGGCCGGACCCGCCGGTGGGGACAGGGACCAAGAACCGTCAGGCGAATTGTGGGTGTCCGACAAAAGCTTAGAGTTGTGATTCCGCGTCTGCGAGACGCCCCAGAATGAGGGCGATACGCAGTGTGAACGCTGACCGTACATCGGAGGGCGACCATCCGGTGACATCTGTCACACGTCGGAGCCGGTAGCGCACGGTGTTGGGGTGAACGAACAACATCCGGGCCGCTCCCTCGAGGCTGCTCGCCTGTTCCAGGTAGACGCTCAGCGTCTCCAGCAGCGCCGAGCCCGCCTCCTCCAGTGGTCTGTAGATCTCCTCCACCAGTTGCTCCCGGGCGGAGGCGTCGCCCGCCATGGCTCGCTCGGGCAGCAGATCCTCCGCCAGCACGGGCCGCGGGGCGTCCGGCCAGGCGGTGCAGGCGCGCAGCCCAGCGGCGGCGGCGTGCGCGGAGCGGGTCGCCGAGAGCAGATCGCCGACGACCGGACCGGCGACCACCGGGCCCGGGGCGAACGGGCCGATGAGGGCCTTGGCCGTACGGATCGGGTCGTTGCTGCCGCCCGCGATCACCACCAGCCGGTCCCCGAGGACACCGGTGAGCACCTGGAGCTTGGCGTGCCGGGCCGCACGCCGGATCGCCTCGACCGTCAGCTCGCTGTCGCCGTCCGGGGCGGTGCCGAGGACGACCATGACGTGCTCGGGCGAGTTCCAGCCCAGCGCGGCGGCGCGCGAGAGCGCGCCCTCGTCCGCCTCGCCCGACAGCACGGCGTTGACCACCAGGGACTCCAGCCGGGCGTCCCAGGCGCCGCGGGCTTCGGCGGCCTGCGCGTACACCTGGGCGGTGGCGAAGGCGATCTCGCGCGCGTAGACCAGCAGCGCTTCGCGCAGCGCCGACTCGTCCCCGGGAGCGGCCACCTCGTCGATGGCCGACTCCATGACCTCGATGGTCGTCCGCACCATCTCCACGGTCTGGCGAAGGGTGATCGCGCGGGTCAGTTCGCGGGGTGCGGTGCCGAAGACGTCGGTGCTGATCGCCTGCGGGGTCTCCGGGTGCCGGAACCACTCGGTGAAGGCCGCGATACCGGCCTGGGCGACGAGGCCGATCCAGGACCGGTTCTCGGGGGGCATGGCGCGGTACCACGGCAGCGTCTCGTCCATGCGGGCGATCGCGTTCGCGGCGAGGCGGCCGGAGGACTTCTCCAGCCGCCGTAGCGTGGCGGCGTGGGGGTGAGTGTCGGCGGATCCGGAATCTGGCACGGGACAAGCCTGCCTCATTGGGACGGGTGCGCGGGCCAGCGGGGGCTGCCGGGAGGGGGTAAAGGGGGTGTTGGGGCTGAAATCGCCCCAGGCTTCTTCGCCGGCTGACGGCGGGGACGCGGCTGGGGCTCTGCTGCGGTCGCGGTGAGCGACGTCCTCCTCCGTCTGGCCCATGGCGGTGGGGGCGGCTCCGGCCAGTGGCAGGGAGCCCGGACGCGTGGAAGCGGAAGCTACCGTGGAGCGATGGCAGAGGTGTGGCGGGCGGATGCACGGTATCGGGGCGGTGAACCTGAGCGCGGGATCGAGACGCTCCACGCGTTCTCCTTCGGGTCCCACTACGACCCGGACAACGTGCGGTTCGGCGCCCTGATCGCATGCAATGAGGAGCGGCTGGCGCCGGGCGCGGGATTCGAGCTGCATCCGCACCGCGATGTGGAGATCGTGACGTGGGTGGTGACGGGGGAGCTGACGCACCGGGACTCCGAGGGCAATGCCTCGCTGGTACGCGCCGGTGATGTGCAGCGGCTGAGCGCGGGCGACGGCGTACGGCATGTCGAGCGCAATGACGGCGACGAGCCGCTGGTCTTCGTCCAGATGTGGCTGGTGCCCGAGCGGCCGGGCGGCAGGCCCGAGTACGAGGTGGTGCGCGGCATCGCCGACGGGACACCGTATGCGCTGGAGCGCGCGGGCGCGGTGCTACACGTACGGCGGCTGGCGCCGGGGGAGCGGAGCGGGCTGCCGGCGGCGCCGTGGGTGTATGCGCATGTGGTGCGGGGTGAACTGCGGCTCGGCGATGAGGTGTTGGCACCCGGGGACGCGGCCCGGCTCGCCGCGTGCCGCGATCGCGAGGTGACCGCGGGTCCCGGCGGAACCGAGCTGCTGGTCTGGGAGATGCCGTAGCCCGCGCCTCCGGTGCGGATTTTCCCGTTGGGCGGGCAGCGCTCGGGCGCCGTTCGTGCCATGGCTGGGCGTGCATGCCCGCCGAGGGGGGCGAACGCGAGGTTCGTGTGCGATGTCGGGCCCCAGAGCCCGGAGCACCCCCGGCCCGCGCCTCCGGCGCGGTTGTTTTCCGCCTACCTGCCCGAAGATTGGGGCGGGTAGGCGGGAAAGTACCGGCGCGGAGCGCTGGATGGGGCCGCGTCCCGGACGCGGGGAGCTTGGCGCGCCAGGCGTGGCGTGGAGAAGGGCCCGGCGCGGAGCGCCGCATGAGGTGGCCCCCGGCCCCGCAGGGAAAGCGGTGGCGGCCGTTTCCTAGGACGAGCGGAGCTCGGCCAGAACCGCATCGGTGAAGGGCGGCCACGCCTCAATCGCCCATGGCCCGAACGCCCGGTCCGTAAGCGCGACACACGCCGCCCCTGCGTCTGGGTCCACCCACAAGAACGTCCCGGATTGCCCGAAGTGCCCAAACGTACGCGGCGACGACGCACCCCCCGTCCAGTGCGGGGACTTCCCGTCGCGGATCTCGAATCCGAGCCCCCAGTCGTTCGGCTTCTGGTGGCCGTAGCCCGGCAGCACCCCCGACAGCCCGGGGAAGGCGACCTCGGTGGCCTCGGCGACCGTCTGCGGATGCAGCAGCCGCGGCGCCTGCACCTCCGCCGCGAACCGGACCAGGTCGTCGACCGTCGACACGCCGTCCTTGGCCGGGGAGCCCTGCAGATCCGTGGCCGTCATGCCCAGCGGCTCCAGGACCGCCTGCCGGAGGTAGTCGGCGAACGGGATGTCGGTCGCCTTGGCTATGTGGTCGCCGAGCACTTCGAAGCCCGCGTTCGAGTAGAGCCGCCGCGTCCCCGGCGCAGCCATCGTGCGGTGCTCGTCGAAGGCCAGCCCGGAGGTGTGCGCGAGGAGGTGGCGTACGGTCGACCCCTCCGGTCCCGCGGGCTCGTCCAGTTCCACGGCGCCCTCCTCGTACGCGACGAGCACCGCGTACGCCGCGAGCGGCTTGGTGACCGAGGCGAGCGCGAAGCGGTGTCCGGTGGGCCCGTATGATCCGGCGACCGTGCCGTCGGCGCGGACGACGGCGGCCGCCGCGGTCGGGACCGGCCAGTTCTCGATCATGCGCAGGCTCTCCATGGGAACGAGCCTAACCTGGCTGAATTTCCGCCAAGTCCCGGCTTGCTTCGAGTGCGCTCCAACTCTCTAGCGTTGTGATCGTTCGGGAGCACGGACGGAATACGCGGAAAAGCGAAGGACGGTGACGGCATGACCGTGGTGGAGAGCGCGCCCACGCGGCCCCACCTGTGCAAGGCAGCGCCCCCTGCGCACCCGCGACCGGCCGGTGAGGACCGGTACACGATCAGCGAGGTCGTGGCCTGGACCGGTCTCAGCGCGCACACCCTGCGCTGGTACGAGCGGATCGGTCTGATGCCGCACGTCGACCGGTCGCACACAGGGCAGCGCCGGTACAGCAACAAGGACCTGGACTGGCTGAACCTCGTCGGCAAGCTGCGGCTGACGGGCATGCCGGTCGCGGACATGGTCCGCTACGCCCAGCTGGTGCGCGAGGGCGAGCACACCTTCGCGGAGCGGCAGGCGCTGCTGCAGGCCCATCGCGAGGACGTACGGCGCAGGATCGACGAGCTGCGGGACACCCTCGCGGTCCTCGATTTCAAGATCGACTTCTATGCGAACGCCGGACGGGCGTCGGAGGGGGACTGAGAACCGATGAGCGACGAGAAGATGCGTACGGTGGCGCTGGGCACGGGCGGGCCCGAGGTCGGTGTGCAGGGGCTCGGCTGTATGGGCATGAGCTTCGCGTACGGGCCGACGGACGAGACCGAGGCGCGGGCCACGCTGGAGCGGGCCCTGGAGCTGGGCGTCACGCTGTACGACACCGCCGATATGTACGGCATGGGGGAGAACGAGCGGTTCATCGCGCCGTTCGTGCGGGCGCACCGCGAAGAGGTCGTGGTGGCCACGAAGTTCGCCGTCGTGATGGACCCCGACGACCCGACCAAGCGCGGCATCCGCAACGACCGCCCGTACATCCGCGCGGCCGTGGAGGGCAGCCTCCGGCGGCTCGGCATCGACGAGATCGACCTGTACTACATGCACCGGCGCGATGTGAACGTGCCGATCGAGGAGACCGTCGGCGCGATGGCCGAGCTGGTCCAGGAGGGCAAGGTCAAGCACCTCGGCCTGAGCGAGGTCACGGGCGATGAGCTGCGCGCCGCGCACGCCGTGCACCCGATCGCGGCGCTCCAGTCGGAGTGGTCGATCTTCAGCCGTGACGTGGAGCGCACGGCGGTGCCGGCGGCGGCGGAGCTGGGCGTCACGTTCGTGCCGTACTCGCCGCTGGGCCGCGGCTTTCTGACGGGGGCGTTCGTGCACGCCGACACCGAGCTGTCGGCGGACGACTGGCGGAGGACGCAGCCGCGCTTCACCGGCGCCAACGCGGCGGCGAACGCGGCGCTGCTGGAGCCGGTGCGCAGCGTGGCGGAGGCCCGCCGCACCTCGCTGGGGCAGATCGCCTTGGCCTGGGTGCACCGGCAGGCGCAGGTGCACGGGCTGTCGGTGGTGCCGATTCCGGGGACGCGCAAGCGCAGCCGGGTGGAGGAGAACGTGGTGGCGACCCGTATTCAGCTCGCGGAGGAGGAGCTGGCGCTGCTGGAGCCGATAGCCGGGAAGGTCGCGGGCGGTCGCTACCCGGACATGTCCCACACCTCGGCGGGCCGGGAGTAGCGCGGACGCCCGGCGGCGATGCCGTCGACGGGGGCGCATCGCCGCGGGGCAAGCGCCGGTCCTGCGGGGCATGCGCCCGCGGCGCGTGTCGTTCTCCCGCCCACCCGCCCCTGAAGACGCGCGCCGGGCTCGCGGCCGCGGGAGCTCAAGGCCCAGCCACGTTGCGTCGGGCGCCCCAGGCGCGTGGTGGCTGGGGTCGCCTGAAACGGCCCGACCGGCGAGGTCACAGCTCGGCGAGCAGCTCTGCCTTCTTGGCCGTGAACTCATGGTCCGTCAGCAGCCCTGCCTCATGCAGCGCCCCCAGGTGACGAATGCGGTCCGCGATGTCCGCCGGTGCCGGGCGAGCCGTCTCGGCCACCGCCGCCGCCCGGTGGTGTACGCGTACCGACGACCGGTCCTCATCGGGAGCGGCAGCCCGTACGGCCTCCAGCACGGCCGCCGCGAACGGCAGCGACTCGTGCACCGGCCCGTAGCCGAGCCCGAAGACGACGGCCGCGGGATCCTGATCCGCCTCGCCCGCCTGCGTCTCGCTCCCCGCCCCCCGCGGTACGAGCCGCAGATGCCCGTTGAAGACCTCCGGCGAGCGCCATTCGACGTCGGCCAGTTCGGTCACGGGGAACGTCTGGTCCCCGGCCTTCCACTTCGCCGAGGAGGCCCCCGTCCAGAACCAGCGGAAGGCGACGGCCTGCCCGTCGAAGGACGCCTTCCCGTCGTACGCCTTGAAGGCGCGCGGCGGCCGGGGCGCGGAGACCAGATGGCGGTGCGCGGGCTCGCTCGCGGCGTCGCTCAGCGCGGCCCGCATCTCGTCGGCGTAGTACTCGGCAAGCGTCTCGCGCTCGGCGGGCAGCACCAGCCGGTACGGGTCGTTGCCCTCTCTGAGCTGCCCGCCCGCCGCTTCCATCAGCGGATCGGCCCCGAGGCGGGGAACGGCGCGCAGCACCACGGTCCCCCGTTTGCCGGGAGTGAGCTCCACGGCTGCCACCGCCTCGTAGGGAATGCGTCGCTCACCCAGCGCGTGGAAGAGCTTCGGCGTGCGGATCCCCCGTTCGAAGCGGATGAGCACGGAGTCCGTGTCGAACTCCCAGACGGTGTGAAAACCGGCCAGCACATCACCCATGCGGCTCATCGTATGCGGGAGTGGCCCGATCGTCCCCTTTCCGACAGGCTCGCGTCATGCCGCTGTCTGCAGGGTCCCGCGGTCACCGCTCGTACAGTCGGGGTCGGTGCTGGCGCAGTTCACCAAGGTCAGCTCGCCCACCCCGATCCTGGCGAAGTTCTCCAGGCTCACCGTGCCGGGTGTGAAGTAGCCCGCGTGACCGACGGCGCCGTCGGCGGACAGCACGCGCGCCCCGAAGCCGGCCGAGACCGGGTCCGCACCGTGTCCCAGCTCCCCGATCTCCATGTTGGGGACGTCCTGGATCCAGTCGTCGGCGTCCCGCGTGGCCCAGACACGGGCCCGGGTGCCGAGCCCGGAGGCGCTCTGGGCCCGCATGCCGGGGCTGCCCGACACGGCGATGTCGGTGACCTTGGGGGGCAGCAGGCGCGCCGCGACACCACACACCACGGAGCCGTAGCTGTGGCAGAACAGCGAGATGCGCTCGGCGCCGGGCAGCTGCTCGGTCAGGGAGCGCAGCCCTATGGCGCCCTGCTCGGCGAGCCGGCCCGTGGCGGCGTCCATGCCCAGGCCGACCGGGGCGGTGTAGTCGGCCCAGGCGATCACAGCGGTACGGGCGTTCGGCTGTGTCCCGACCTCGGCGTCGTACAGGGCGCGCGCCATGCCGACGGGCGCGCTGTACGGGCGCTCGGTGCGCTCGAAGGTCGCCAGGCTGGTGTCCACCCCGGGCACCACGACCGACACCTGCCGGGCGTGGGCGAGATCGCCGAAGACCTCGGCGGCGCGGCCGGAGCCCGTGGGGTCGAAGGCGAGGATCTGCCGTCCACTGCTGAGCATCGACTCGAAGCGGTGCATCAGGCGCCCGGCCTGCTGCCGGCCCCGCGGGGTGAGCCGGGGGTCGTTCATGCGCTGCTGCTCGTCGTTGCGCGCCTGGGCGAGGGCGATCCGGTTCGCCTGGTAGCGCAGCTCCAGCGGTGCACCGCCGAGATTGCCGACGACCAGCGGGTACTCCTCGGCCAGCCGGGAACGCTGGGCGGGCGTCAGCGAGCTGAAGAAGCGCGCGACGGTGGTGGGGTCGGCCTCCGGGTCGGGGAGGTCGCGGCCGTCGATGGAGCCGTGGCGCCAGGCCTCGAGCGCTGTGGCGCGCGGGCCGCGGTCGGGGCTGTGGTTGCGGATGGCGGTCCAGCCGGTCGTGGCCAGCAGGACGAACACCACGGCCAGCGCCAGCATGGCCCGCCAGACCGCGGAGTTGCCGGACAAGGTTGTGTGGGGGGAGGAGCCGAGCTCAGCGAAGGAAGACACTGCGGGACACCCTAGGAGACGCATGGGGGTGCATGCGTAAGGCCGTGAGGCATCTCACGTTTTGGCGGGGGTAATTGCCGTCACATCGGGCATTCGGGCCGTGTTGCGTGTGACGCCCCGTGAGCGCTCCATTCACCGGCCAGAGCGGGGGCGAGGTGATCGAGATAGCTCTCGGTGATCTCTCGGAGCGCTTCCACGCTGACATCTCCTCCGGCACCCCAGACCCGTCCGGTGACCCGCATCACACCGCTGAACGCGGCGACCAGTACGCGCGGCCGCGGGTCGGCGTCCACGTCCAGGCCCTCGCGGCGGGCGATCTCCCGGACGAGTCGCTCCTCCAGCTCGGCCCACCGGCGCAGATGGACGGCGACCAGGGCCGGGGTCGACTCGATGACCTGGTACATGCGCATGTACAGCTCGGGCGGGACGAAGTCCCCGATGGCGTCGGTGATGGTGTCCCAGGCGGTACCGACGGCGCGGCGCAGCGCCGTGATCGGACCCTCGTCGGCGGGGCGGGCGCAGAGGGCGGAGAAGAAGTGAGACTCCGCCACATCCTGTACGGCGAAGGCGACTTGCTCCTTGCTGGCGAAGTAGCGGAAGAAGGTGCGCTGGGAGACCTCGACGGCGTCCGTGATCTCGTCGACGGTCGTGTGCTCGTAACCGTTCTGTGTGAAGAGCTCGAGCGCTGCCCGCACCAGGGCGTTACGAGTGCGCTGCTTCTTGCGTTCGCGGAGCCCGATCGGCGCCGTCACCTGCTGAGTCTGCACCCGGCAGCCCCTCTCCTGACCGCGTTTTTGCTGCTCACCATACCTGTGGGCCACCTGGCGGCCGCTGACTCGTCGAGCTGAGTTGTGTCAACTGTCGGCGGCTGACATATACCCCGGAGATCCAGGGCGTGGCGCTGTGCCGGACGGGGCGGGTGCAGCCGTCACCTATCCGGGTGATCCGGGACGGCGGCCCTTGGCAGCGGCCCCGTACGGCAGCGAGGCTCCTTCACGAGCCCGCCGCGGGTCCTGACTCCCCGGCGGGCCGTCGTTGTCGTATCCACGGGGAGTGATCTACATGCGCCGCATGCTGTCCATGAGCGTTCTGGCCGCGACGGCGGCCGCCGCCGCGCTGGCCGCCGGCCCCATCCCGTCGGCGGCCGCGGCCACCGCGAGTCCACGGCTGGGCGACTGCGCGGCGGGAGAGCTGTGTCTGTGGGAGAAGGAGAACTTCCGCGGCGGCCGGGAGACCCATGAGCTGTCCCAGACCGACATGGAGAGCTGCGTCCGGCTGCCCGAGGGCACCACGGCGCAGTCGCTCGCCAACCGCACGGGGCGGCCCGTCACCACGTACCAGGACGCCGAGTGCGGCGAGACGGGCGAGTTCGACACCCACCCGTCGGGCTCCTGGATGCCGGAGTCGGCGTACCAGATCCGCGCCTTCAAGATCTGGGAGCGCTGAGTTCTCAGCACCGACCGTCGGGGCCCCGACCGGCACTGCCGGCCGGGGCCCCGACGGTCGGTGGTGTCAAAGGATCATGCGTCGCCGCCCGCAGGGCCCGGGTCGGCCGCTGCCGCGTCGAGCAGCTGGTAGCGGTCGATCGCCTGCTTCAGCGCCGAGCGGTCGATCTTGCCCTCCTTGGCCAGCTCCGTGAGCACCCCCAGCACGATCGACTGCGCGTCGATGTGGAAGTACCGGCGCGCCGCGCCCCGCGTGTCCGCGAAGCCGAAGCCGTCGGCGCCCAGCGACTGGTACGTGCCCGGCACCCAGCGCGCGATCTGGTCCGGGACGGCCCGCATCCAGTCGGACACGGCCACCTTCGGACCCTCCGCCCCGGCGAGCTTCCGCGTCACGTACGGGACGCGCTGCTCCTCCTCCGGGTGCAGCAGGTTGTGCTCCTCGGCCGCGACCGCCTCGCGCCGCAGCTCGTTCCAGGAGGTCGCCGACCAGACGTCGGCGCGTACGTTCCACTCCTCGGCCAGGATCCGCTGCGCCTCCACGGCCCACGGCACCGCCACGCCCGAGGCCAGGATCTGCGCCGGGATCTCGCCCTTCTCGCCCGGAGCGAACCGGTAGAGGCCCTTGAGGATGCCCTCGACGTCCACATTCTCCGGCTCGGCCGGGTGCGTGATCGGCTCGTTGTAGACGGTGAGGTAGTAGAAGACGTCCTCGCTGTTCTCGCCGTACATCCGGCGCAGACCGTCCTTGACGATGTGGGCGATCTCGTAGCCGAACGCGGGGTCGTACGCGACGACCGCCGGGTTGGTCGAGGCGAGCAGCTGCGAGTGGCCGTCCGCGTGCTGCAGGCCCTCACCGGTCAGGGTCGTACGGCCGGCGGTCGCACCCAGCACGAAGCCGCGCGCGAGCTGGTCGGCCATCTGCCAGAACTGGTCACCGGTGCGCTGGAACCCGAACATCGAGTAGAAGACGTACACCGGGATCAGCGGCTCGCCGTGCGTGGCGTACGCGGAGCCCGCCGCGATCAGCGAGGCCGTGCAGCCCGCCTCGGAGATGCCGTCGTGCAGCATCTGGCCGGTCGGCGACTCCTTGTACGCCAGCAGCAGCTCGCGGTCCACGGACTCGTACTGCTGGCCCAGCGGGTTGTAGATCTTCGCCGACGGGAAGAGCGAGTCCATACCGAAGGTGCGGTACTCGTCCGGCGCGATCGGCACGAACCGGTGGCCGATCTCCTTGTCCCGCATGAGGTCCTTCAGCAGCCGGACGAACGCCATCGTGGTGGCGATCTTCTGGCTGCCGGACCCCTTCCTGATCGGCGCGTAGGTCTTGTCGCCCGGGAGGTTCAGCGGCTTGGACCGCACGACGCGGGTGGGCACATAGCCGCCCAGCGCCTTGCGGCGGTCGTGCATGTACTGGATCTCCTCGGAGTCCCGGCCCGGGTGGTAGTACGGCGGCAGGCCGGACTCGAGCTCCTTGTCGGAGATCGGCAGGTGCAGCCGGTCGCGGAAGCGCTTGAGGTCGTCGACCGTCAGCTTCTTCATCTGGTGGGTCGCGTTGCGGCCCTCGAAGTTCGGGCCGAGCGTCCAGCCCTTGACGGTCTGCGCGAGGATCACGGTCGGCTGGCCCTTGTGCGCCTTGGCCGCCGCGTACGCCGCGTAGATCTTCTTGTGGTCGTGACCGCCGCGGCCCAGGTGCAGGATCTGGTCATCGGTCATGTTCTCGACCATTTTGCGCAGCCGCAGATCGTCGCCGAAGAAGTGCTCGCGGATGTACGCGCCGGACTCGGTGGCGTACGTCTGGAACTGGCCGTCCGGGGTGGTGTTCAGCTTGTTGACCAGCACACCGTCGCGGTCCTGGGCGAGCAGCGGGTCCCAGGAGCGGTCCCAGATGAGCTTGATGACGTTCCAGCCCGCACCGCGGAAGACCGACTCCAGCTCCTGGATGATCTTGCCGTTGCCGCGCACCGGGCCGTCGAGGCGCTGCAGGTTGCAGTTGACGACGAAGGTCAGGTTGTCCAGGCCCTCGCGCGCGGCCAGGGTCAGCTGGCCCAGCGACTCGGGCTCGTCCATCTCGCCGTCGCCGAGGAAGGCCCACACGTGCGAGTTGGAGGTGTCGGCGATGCCGCGCGCGTGCATGTAGCGGTTCATCCGCGCCTGGTAGATCGCGCCGATCGGGCCGAGGCCCATGGAGACCGTCGGGAACTCCCAGAAGTCCGGCATCAGCCGCGGGTGCGGGTAGCTGGACAGACCGTTGGGGAACTTCGACTTCTCCTGGCGGAAGGCGTCGAGCTGCTTCTCGCTCAGGCGGTCCAGCAGGTAGGCGCGGGCGTAGATGCCAGGTGAGGCGTGGCCCTGGAAGAAGATCTGGTCGCCGCCGTCGCCCGCGTCCTTGCCGCGGAAGAAGTGGTTGAAGCCCACGTCGTAGAGCGAGGCCGAAGAGGCGAAGGTGGCGATGTGGCCGCCGACCCCGATCCCCGGGCGCTGGGCGCGGGAGACCATCACGGCAGCGTTCCAACGGGTCGCGTTGAGGATCTTGCGCTCGATCTCCTCGTTGCCCGGGAAGAACGGCTCGTCCTTGGTGGCGATCGTGTTCACGTAGTCCGTGCTGCGCATCTCGGGCACGGCCACACGCCGCTCGCGCGCACGCTCGATCAGGCGGAGCATGAGGTAGCGGGCACGCTCACGGCCTCGCTCGTCGATGGCAGCATCGAGCGAGTCGAGCCATTCCCGGGTCTCTTCGGGATCAAAATCCGGGACCTGACTGGGAAGGCCGCCAATGATGATCGGGTTGCGATCGGATCCGGAAGCCACGCTGTTCCTTCGTTTGTTCGAATATTGCTCTGCTGTGTCGCGCCGCCTCCATCGTGTACCGGGAGGCCGGACAACGTCATCTCTACCGGGTGGTAACTGCCACTCCGTGAGACTGGCGGGGTGGGCACGCCGCAGGCAGTCGTCCAAATCGCAACCATACGCCCATGTCGGCGGTGATCTGCGCCCCGGAAAGCCGTCGCCCGCCCCGAACGGCGCAGCGCGCACCCAGGACCTCGCAAACCGGGCATATCGCAGTGGCGCGCCTCACTCCGGGGCGCGAACCTTGAGGCGAGACTCCCCCATAACTCCGTATGCTCCGCATAACTCCGTATAGGAGCTGCCCCCATACGTTTGGGCGGGATCCGTGGCTGGGTACTTGCGCGATCCGCCCGGCCCGTGTGGACTACGGCCAATACCTCGCGCACGTGCGAGGAGCACACCTAACGTCTCGAAACTGACAGGAGGCAATCCGTGAGCGCGACCGCGGACCACGCGGAGGAGCGGACCAACCCTGCCGCAAGGCTGGGTTTCCAGCCCGGGCAGGTGGTCCAGGAGATCGGCTACGACGACGATGTCGAGCAGGAGCTCCGCGAGGGTATCGAGGCCTTGATCGGCCAGGAGCTCGTCGACGAGGACTACGACGACGTTGCCGACGCCGTTGTGCTGTGGTTCCGCGACGAAGACGGCGATCTGACGGACGCGCTGGTGGACGCCACCGCCATGATCGACCCCGGATCCCCGGTCTGGCTGCTGACGCCGAAGACGGGCCGTGACGGATACGTCGAGCCGAGCGACATCGGCGAAGCCGCGAAGACGGCCGGGCTGGCCCAGACCAGCAGCGTCAACGCCGGCAAGGACTGGACCGGCAGCCGTCTCGTCACCCCCAAGGCCGCGCGCTCCGGCAAGCGCTAGGCCCTCCCGGGCGGGCCGGTCCGCGGGCAGGCGGACGTTTCGAAACGTCCCAGCTCCTGATCCGGCCTGCCCGACGCCATGCCTACCCCCGGCACGCCCCCGGCCCATGCGGCCGGGGGCGCTGTTGTGCCGCGCGGCGCTGTTGTGCCGCGCGGCGCTGTTGTGCCGCGCGGCGCTGTTGTGCCGCGCGGCGCAAGGGCCGGGGACTGCTGCGGGCCCCGGCCCGGCAGGGGCCTAGTGTGGGGTCCACCAGCTGAGCCCAACGAAGGGATTTACGCTCATGGCGATCGCGGTCGGTGCCAAGGCTCCGGACTTCGAGCTGAGGAACCAGCACGGGCAGACTGTGCGGCTGTCGGACTTCCGGGGCGAGAAGAACGTCGTCCTGCTCTTCTACCCGTTCGCTTTCACCGGGGTCTGCACCGGCGAGCTGTGCGCCCTGCGCGACGAGCTGCCCAAGTTCGTCAACGACGATGTGCAGCTGCTGGCCGTCTCCAACGACGCCCCGTTCTCCCTGCGCGTCTTCGCCGAGCAGGAGGGCCTGGACTACCCGCTGCTGTCGGACTTCTGGCCGCACGGCGAGGTCTCCCGCGCCTACGAGGTCTTCGACGAGGACAAGGGCTGCGCCGTGCGCGGCACCTTCATCATCGACAAGGAGGGCGTGGTGCGCTGGACCGTCGTCAACGGTCTGCCCGACGCCCGTGACCTGAACGAGTACGCCCAGGCCCTGGAAAGCCTGTAGTCCCGGTTCCCGGGACACTCCCGGGAACCGCTCACCAGGGTCGATCGTTGACCCCGATGCCAGCACGACGGGGGTGCAGGTTCGCCACATACACCCCTCGAAACCTATGGGAGGACTCGTGGGAGTCAGCCTCAGCAAGGGCGGCAACGTCTCACTGACCAAGGAGGCGCCGGGTCTGTCCGCGGTCACCGTCGGTCTGGGATGGGACGTCCGCACCACCACCGGCACCGACTTCGACCTCGACGCCAGCGCCCTGTTGACCGACGCCGAGGGCAAGGTCGTCTCCGACCAGCACTTCATCTTCTTCAACAACCTCAAAAGCCCGGACGGCTCGGTCGAGCACACCGGCGACAACCTCACCGGTCAGGGCGAGGGCGACGACGAGCAGATCAAGGTGAACCTGGGCGCCGTGCCGGCCGAGGTCCACAAGATCGTGTTCCCGGTCTCCATCTACGACGCGGACACCCGCCAGCAGAGCTTCGGCCAGGTGCGCAACGCCTTCATCCGCGTGGTGAACCAGGCCGACGGCAACGAGCTCGCTCGTTACGACCTCAGCGAGGACGCCTCGACCGAGACGGCCATGGTCTTCGGCGAGCTGTACCGCAACGGCGCGGAGTGGAAGTTCCGAGCCATCGGCCAGGGGTATGCCTCAGGTCTGCGCGGTATCGCGCAGGACTTCGGCGTCAACGTCTGAGCCGTACAGACGTCTCCGGCGCCGCGCCTCCCTGCCATGGGCGGTGCGGCGCCGGACGCGGCTGGGGCACAGCACCCGGGGAGGAACAGGATCCATGGGCGTCACGCTTGCCAAGGGAGGCAACGTCTCCCTCTCGAAGGCCGCGCCGAACCTGACACAGGTGATGATCGGGCTGGGCTGGGACGCGCGCTCCACCACAGGCGCGCCGTTCGATCTCGACGCCAGCGCGCTGCTGTGCACAGCCGGACGCGTGCTGGGCGACGAGTGGTTCGTCTTCTACAACAACCTCAGAAGTCCGGACGGCTCGGTCGAGCACACCGGCGACAACCTCACGGGTGAGGGCGAGGGCGACGACGAGACGATCCTTGTGGACCTCTCCAAGGTGCCGCCTCAGGTCGACAAGATCGTCTTCCCCGTGTCCATCCATGAGGCGGACCTTCGCGGCCAGAGTTTCGGCCAGGTCAGCAACGCCTTCATCCGGGTGGTGAACCAGGCCGACGGCTCCGAGCTCGCCCGCTACGACCTCAGCGAGGACGCGTCCACCGAGACCGCGATGATCTTCGGCGAGGTCTACCGCTACGGCGGGGAATGGAAGTTCCGGGCCGTGGGCCAGGGGTACGCGTCCGGGCTCCGGGGCATCGCTCTAGACTTCGGGGTCAACGTTTCGTAAAAACGCGTACTTCGCAGGGGAATCCGTGGGGGGACCCCGTACACACGATTGGGTAGCCAGTGCTTCTGAGAACCTTCGGCTGGTCCTTCGGCGTCACCGCCGCGGGACTCGCCTTCGCCGCCATCTTCTGGGGGTGGGAAGGCTTCGCCGTGGTGGCGATCCTGAGCATCCTCGAGATCTCGCTGTCCTTCGACAACGCGGTCGTCAACGCGGGTGTCCTGAAGAAGATGAATGCCTTCTGGCAGAAGGTCTTCCTCACGGTCGGCATTCTCATCGCCGTCTTCGGCATGCGCCTGGTCTTCCCGGTCGTGATCGTCGCCATCACCGCCAAGATCGGCCCGATCGAGGCCGTGCAGCTGGCGATGAACGACCCCGGCAAGTACGAGATGCTGGTTACCGACGCCCACCCGGCGATCGCTGCCTTCGGCGGGATGTTCCTGCTGATGATCTTCCTCGACTTCCTCTTCGAGGAGCGCGAGCACACCTGGCTGCCCTGGCTGGAGCGTCCGTTGGCCCGGATCGGCCGGATCGAGGGGCTGTCGGTCTGCATCGCGCTGATCGCCCTGCTGGTGACCGCGACCACCATCGCCACCGATGCCGCGCAGCACGGCGGTACGTACGTCGACAAGTCGGCCACGGTCCTGCTCTCGGGCGTCGCGGGCCTGGTCACGTACCTCATCGTCGGCGGGCTCTCCGGGCACTTCGAGAACAAGCTCGAGGAAGAGGAGGAGAGGGAGCACGAGGCCGAGGAGGAGGCGCGCAAGGCGGGCAAGGAGCCCACCGTCGTGGGCCTCGCCGGCAAGGCCGCGTTCTTCCTGTTCCTCTACCTCGAGGTGCTGGACGCGTCCTTCTCCTTCGACGGTGTCATCGGCGCCTTCGCCATCACCAACCAGATCTTCTGGATGGCGCTGGGCCTGGGCATCGGCGCCATGTACGTCCGGTCCCTGACCGTCTACCTGGTCCGCCAGGGCACCCTCGATGAGTACGTCTACCTGGAGCACGGCGCGCACTACGCCATCGGCGCCCTGGCCGTCCTGCTGCTCATCACCATCAAGTGGCACATCCACGAGGTCATCACCGGCCTCATCGGCGTCGCCCTGATCGCCGCCTCCCTCTGGTCCTCGGTGCGCCGCAACCGCCGTGACGTGGCGGCCGGGACGGGCAGCGACGAGAAGCCCGAAGTGGCATCGGGAGTGTGACGGCAGGGAGTGTGACCGACGCCGGAGTGTGACCACGGCGCGATGGAGGAACGCTCTGAGCGGGGCGGCCTTGAGGCGAAGCCTTCCAAGGGCGCCCCGCGGTTGTACGCGGTGAACAGTGGGGGTGGAGCGTGGCGTTCTGGGGCAACTGGATGCGTGGCAGGCAGCGGTTCGACTCTGCCACGCCCGCGTCGTACACGATCGAGCTGACCAAACGGCATCCGACGGTGTCACTCACCAAACAGGGCGCGGCGAGCGGCAATCTGCGCATCAATCTGTCCTGGCGGATGCGCACATCGGACTTCGACGACCACATGGGGCAGCGGCGCAGCCTGTTCAAGATGTTCAAACCCGAGCTGGTGCAGGCCCAGGGGCCGGCGATGGTCAATGTGGACCTGGACCTGGCGTGCCTGTACGAGCTCCAGGACGGCTCCAAGGGCGTGGTGCAGCCGCTCGGTGACTTCTTCGGCAGCCTCAACGCGCCGCCGTTCGTCAAGCTCAGCGGTGATGACCGGTTCGGCTCGGGCTCCGGCGAGACCATCTTCATCAATCTGGACCACCGGGACGAGATCAAGCGGCTGCTGATCTTCGTCTACATCTACGACGGCACGCCGGCCTTCGAGCGCACGCACGCCGTGGTGACGCTCTACCCGAGCAACGGCCCGCAGATCGAGATCAGTCTGAACGAGCGCGCGCCGCAGGCCCGCTCCTGCGCCGTGGTGCTGATCGAGAACGACAAGGGGGAGCTGACGGTCCGGCGCGAGGTGAAGTACGTCTACGGCTTCCAGTCGGAGCTGGACCGGCTGTACGGCTGGGGACTCCAGTGGGGCCGCGGCTACAAGAGCAAGGTGTGAGTCGCTTACGTCACCGGCTCACACCAGGTCCCCCGTTCATCTGTTCCGCTGGAACTGCGGCCCCTGAGGCGGCAGCGTGAACGCGGCCGGGTCCTGCACCGGCTGCGTCGGACCCGGCCCTGGCTGGGGTGGGTGCGTCCCCGGCTGTGTCGGGTGCGGATAGCCGTACGCCGGGGCCTGCGGGTAGGCCTGGGTTGGAGCCTGGGGGTAGCCGTATGCCGGGGCCTGCGGGTACCCGTAGGCGGGCTGCGGCGCCGGCATCGGCGGAGCCGTGGGCTGCCCGGGCTGCGTCGGCGAGGGCATCGGGGCCGTAGGGGGATAGCCGTAGGACGGCTGCAGCGGTTCGGTCGCCTGCCCGGGACCGAGCAGCGGCTCCGGCTGCCCATCGGGTTCCGCAACCGGCTGCGGCTGCTCAGCTTGGGTCTGCGGCTGGGACTGCTGGGGCTGCTGGGACTGCTGGGGCTGCGTCTGCGCCGCGGATTCGGGCGAGGTGGCCTCCTCGCCCTCCTCCACGGAGATGCCGAACTCCGTTGCCAGCCCGACCAGCCCGGTCTCGTAGCCCTGCCCAAGGGCCCGGAACTTCCAGGCGTCCCCGCGCCGGTACAGCTCTCCGCAGATCAACGCCGTTTCGTCGCCCGTCTCCGGGCGCACCTCGAACCGTGCGATCGGCTCGCCGCCGTCCGCCGCCCCGGCGTTCGCGTCGTACAGGAGCACCAGCAGATCCGGTACGGCCCCGAAGGGCCCGCCGTCCGCCGACGCGGCCAGAACCACTCGGTCCACCGACGGCTCCAGCGCCGTGAGCTCCGCCTCGACCGTATCCGTCAGCCCGTCCGCCACCCGCTTCTTGGGCAGGTGCCGGACCAGACCCGAGGGGTGGCGCGGCTGGTTGTAGAAGACGAAGTCCTCATCCGTGCGCACGCGGCCGTCGCTGCCCAACAGCAGGGCCGACACATCGACATCGGGCACGTCAGGGCCCGGGGTCCAGTGCAGCACCGCTCGTACGGCGGTGGCCTCCAGTGGGATGTTCGACCCCTTCAACATCGCGTGCGTCATGGCGATAATCCTGCCTTCCCGGTGGTGGCGGTCACAACGCGGGGGCACGGGCGGAGGCCGCCGCAACGGCTCGGATGTGCGGGGGTTACGCGATTTTCATGTACTTGGGGAACTCTTGACCTCCTGCCGCTCGTAGCATTACCGGCCAGATCAATTCAGGTCACGCGACCACGACGGGAGTTATATGCGTCATTTCGGGCATGTCCCGCCCGATGTCCGGGAGAGTCTGTTCCACCGCCAGCCGATCGAGTTCACGGCGGACTCCCCGGCGCGCACGCTCGCGGTCGCCCTGGGCGCCACGCTCTACAGCCCCGCCACCCGCCCCCACCTCGCTGACGACGTGCTCAAGCAGAGGGCGCGCGGACTGGTCTCCATGGTGCTGTGCCTGGAGGACTCCATCGACGACGCCGATGTGACCGGCGCGGAGGACAACCTGGTCCAGCAGCTCACCGACCTCGCCCGGCGCGGCACCGACGAGACCGGTGACCTGCCGCTGCTGTTCATCCGCGTCCGCCGGCCGGAGCAGATTCCCGACCTGGTGCACCGGCTCGGCCCCACCGTAGGGTTGCTGTCCGGATTCGTACTCCCCAAGTTCACCGAGGAGCGCGGAGTTCCGTTCCTCGAGGCGCTGGCCGATACGGAAGCCGCCTGCGAGCGGCGGCTGTTCGCCATGCCGGTCCTGGAGTCCCCGGAGCTGCTGCACCTGGAAACCCGCGCCGAGACCCTGGCCGGAATCCGCCGGACCGTCGACAAGTACCGCGACCGCGTGCTGGCGCTGCGGCTCGGCGTGACCGACTTCTGCTCGGCGTACGGGCTGCGCCGGGCTCCCGACACCACCGCGTACGACGTACAGCTCGTCGCCTCCGTGATCGGCGATGTGGTCAACACCCTCGGCCGCGCGGACGGCACCGGCTTCACCGTGACCGGTCCGGTGTGGGAGTACTTCCGTGTCCAGGAGCGGATGTTCAAACCGCAGCTGCGGCGCAGCCCCTTCACCGGCTGGGCCGAGGAGCTGCGTACCACGCTCATCGAGCACGACATGGACGGCCTGCTGCGCGAGGTCGAACTCGACCGTGCCAACGGCCTGCAGGGCAAGACCTGCATCCACCCCTCGCATGTCGCGCCCGTGCACGCGCTGAACGTCGTCAGCCACGAGGAGTTCACCGACGCGGTCGACATCCTCAGGCCCGAGCGGTGCGGCGGCGGCGTCCTGCGCTCCGCGTACACCAACAAGATGAACGAGGTGAAGCCGCACCGGGCGTGGGCCGAGCGCACGCTGGAGCGGGCCGAGGTCTTCGGGGTCGCGCGGGAGGACGTGAGCTTCGTCGAACTGCTCGCGGCCGGGCTGGCGTGACCTGTGACCTCGTAGTGAACGTGTTCGAGATGAAAGGCAAGAGCCGCATGGTGGTGTGGTCGGGGCAGTGGGTCGCGGACCGTCTGGACGTCGCGCTCGACGGGGACGAGGAGCTGACCGACCTGCTCGGGCTGGCGCTCCGGCGCAACCCCAAGCGGGCCCATCTGCTGGTGTCGAACGTCCTGGGCAAGCATGTGCCGCAGCGGCCCTCGGTCGTCCACGAGGCCGGGCTGCGGCTCGGCCGGCGGGTGCGGGAGCTGCTGGGCGACGAGGCGGCCGCGCGGGCCGTGGTCCTCGGCTACGCCGAGACCGCGACCGGGCTCGGCCACAGCGTCGCGGACGGACTGGCGCTCGCGCCGTATCTGCACTCCACGCGGCGGCCCGTGCCGGGCGTCGCCCCGGTCGGCGGCTTCGAGGAGGAGCACAGCCACGCGACCTCGCATCTGCTGCTGCCTCAGGACCCAGAACTGCTCGCCGGAGCCGGGCCGCTGGTGCTGGTGGACGACGAGTTCTCGACGGGCAACACCGTCCGCAACACGATCCGGGACCTGCACGGCCGGTACCCGCGCGAGCGGTACGTGGTCGTGGCCCTGGTCGACATGCGGTCGAAGGAGGACCGCGGCGCGCTGGAGAAGTTCGCGGCCGACCTCGGCGCGCGGGTCGACGTCGTGTCGCTTGCGGCGGGCACGGTACGGCTGCCCGCGGATGTCCTGAGCCGGGGCCAGGCCCTGGTCGCGGCCCACGAGGCGGAGGCCGAAGCCCCGCCGACGGCCGGTACGTACCAGCGGGTGGAACTCGGGTGGCCCGACGGGGTGCCCGACGGCGGCCGGCACGGCTTCACACCGTCCCACCGGGCGAGGCTGGAGGCGGCGCTGCCGCGGATGGCGTCCCGTATCGCCGACGCGCTGGGCGAGCCGGCCGCCGGTGAATCCCGGCGGGTACTGGTCCTCGGCTGCGAGGAGCTGATGTACGCGCCGCTGCGGATCGCGCAGGCGCTGGAGGCGGAGTTGGAGCACGCCGAGGTGTTCTACTCCACCACCACCCGCTCGCCCGTCCTGCCCGTCGACGACCCCGGTTACGCCATCCGCACCCGGCTGTCCTTCCCCGCACACGACGCGCCCGCCGACGGTCCGGGCCGGCGCTACGCCTACAACATCGCCCCCGGTGCCGACCCCGGCCGCCGCTTCGACGCGGTCGTCGCCGTCGTCGACTCCGTCGCCGACACGCCCGAACTGCACGCCGATGACGGTCTGTTGGCGCAGCTGGCCCAGCACACCGACCGCGTGCTGCTCGCCGTCGTCCCGTCGTACGTACCGCCCGTATCCTCACCAGAGGAATCGTTTCGACGCCCGTCGCCGACGCGCGAGCCCCTGCGCGGCCCCACCTTCTCCTCGTACGCCCCCGACGAGGTCGGCTGGCTGCTCCAAGACCTCTCGGACGTCCCCCTCGAAGCCCCGACCGAGGAGCGCGAGGAGGCCATCCAGCAGGGCGGCGCGCACTACGCGGAGTCGCTGCCCGTCGAGTACCAGCCCAGCGACGAGTATCAGCGGCTCTTCCGGCAGGCGCTCGACGCTTCCGCCACCCGCATCGCCCGCGCCGTCGGTACCGTCACCGAGACCGTCCTCGCCGAAATCCCCCACCGCCTTCGGCGTGGGTGGGGGTCCCCCCGGCAAAGCCAGGGGGAGGGCCCCCAGCCTCGACCGGTGCTCGTCTCCCTGGCCCGCGCCGGCACACCCGTCGGCATCCTGATGCGCCGCTGGGCCCAGTACGCGCACGGCCTCGACCTCCCGCACTACGCCGTCTCCATCGTCCGCGGCCGCGGCATCGACACCACCGCGCTGCGCTGGCTCGCCGACCGCCACGACCCCGCCGACGTCGTCTTCATCGACGGCTGGACCGGCAAGGGAGCGATCACCCGCGAACTCGCCGAGGCCCTGCGGCCCTTCCCCGCCTTCAACCCGGAGATCGCCGTCCTCGCCGACCCCGGATCGTGCGTGCGCACGTACGGCACCCGCGAGGACTTCCTCATCCCCTCCGCCTGCCTCAACTCCACCGTCTCCGGCCTGGTCTCGCGCACCGTCCTGCGCTCCGACCTCGTCGGCCCGGACGACTTCCACGGCGCGAAGTACTACCGCGAACTGGCCGGGTCGGATGTCTCGGCCCTGTTCCTCGACACCGTCTCCGCCCGCTTCGCCGAGGTCGCCGACGCCGTCGCCGAAGCCGCCAAGGAGCTCTCGGCCGCCGACCGTACGCCGACCTGGGCGGGCTGGGCGGCCGTGGAACGGATCAGCGAGGAGTACGGGATCCACGACGTGAACCTGGTCAAGCCGGGCGTCGGCGAGACCACGCGCGTACTGCTGCGCCGCGTGCCCTGGAAGGTTCTCGCACGGCGCGGCGCGGGCGCCGACCTCGACCACGTACGGCTGCTGGCCGCCCAGCGGGGCGTACCGGTCGAGGAGGTGGACGGCCTGCCGTACACCTGCGTGGGGCTGATCCACCCGCGCTACACGCGCGGCGCGACCGGAACCGACGGAAAGGCGGTCGCCGGCCGGGCGGACGCCGCGAGCCAGGAGGCCCTTCGATGACGACCCTCGTCGCCAGCGACCTCGACCGCACCCTCATCTACTCCGCGGCGGCCCTCGACCTGCAGGGGCCGGACGCGGAGGCGCCGCGGCTGGTGTGCGTCGAGGTGTACGAGCACAAGCCGCTGTCGTACCTGACCGAGACGGCCGCCGGACTGCTCGCCGAGCTGGCGCGGGCCAGCGTCTTCGTACCGGTCACGACGCGTACGCGCGAGCAGTACGGCCGCATCCGGCTGCCCGGCCGGCCCGCGCGGTTCGCGATCTGCGCCAACGGCGGGCACATCCTCGTCGACGGTGTGTCCGACCCCGACTGGCACGCCCACGTACGCCGCACGCTGGACGAGGGCTGCGCGCCGCTCGCCGAGGTCCGCGAGCACCTGGCGGGATCCGCGGACCCCCAGTGGCTGCTCAAGGAGCGCGTCGCCGAAGACCTCTTCGCGTATCTGGTGGTCGACCGGTCACTGGTGCCGGACACCTGGGTGAAGGAGCTCGCGGCCTGGGCCGAGGAGCGGGGCTGGACGGTGTCGCTGCAGGGACGGAAGGTCTATGCCGTGCCGAAGCCGCTGACCAAGAGCGCGGCGGTGGCGGAGCTGGTGCGCCGTACGGGCGCCAGGCGCGTGCTCACGGCGGGCGACTCGCTGCTGGACGCGGATCTGCTGGCGGTGGGGGACGCGGGCTGGCGGCCCGCTCACGGCGAGCTGGCGGAGGTGGGATGGCCGGCGCCGGCGACGGTCACGGCCCTGGCGGAGCGGGGTGTCGCGGCGGGAGAGGAGATTCTGCGGTCCATGCTGCGGGCCACCATGCGGTGAGCGAGGATGCCGGCATGTCGTCAGAGTCGTCCAAAGCCCCGCACGCACGCAGCTCGCACGTCCTGCACACGCCCAAGAGCCCCCCGCTGACGCCGGAGCTCTACAGCTACGTACTCGCGCACAACCCGCCGCTCGACCCGGTGCAGCAAGCCCTCGTCGAGACCACGCACGCCAGGTTCCCCCGGGCGGCGGGGATGCAGGTGGCGGAGGAGCAGGGGCCGCTGCTGGCCTTTCTGGTCCGGCTGACCGGCGCGCAGACGGTCATCGAGGTCGGCACCTTCACGGGCCTGTCATCGCTGTCCATGGCGCAGGCGCTGCCGGACGGTGGCCGGCTGGTCACCTGCGATGTGTCGGAGGAGTGGACCGCGTACGCACGGGAGGCGTGGGCCAAGGCCGGGGTCGCGGACCGGATCGACCTGCGGATCGGGCCCGCGCTGGACACTCTGCGGGCGATGCCGGAGGCGCGGCACTTCGACCTGGCGTTCCTGGACGCGGACAAGGAGAACTACATCCCGTACTGGGAGGAGCTCGTGCCGCGGATGCGGAAGGGCGGGCTGATCGTGGTGGACAACGTGCTCTTCCACGGTGAGGTGGTGGAGCCCGAGGCCAAGGGGCCGGCCGCCGCGATCAAGGAATTCAATGAGCATGTGTCCGCGGACGACCGCGTTGAGAAGGTCATGGTCACGATCGCGGACGGCCTGACGCTGGCCCGTAAGCGCTGAGTGGTGGCCGGCCGGGGGCCGCCGAGGTGGCGGCCCCCTTGGTGCTCTTGTGGTCCTCAGCCGCAGCAGCCGCCCCCGCAGCACCCGCCGCCACCTGCACTGGCAGGGCGGGCGCTCGGAGCGGCGGCCGTTGCGGTGCCGCCCACCGAGACGGTGGAGAGCAGCTTGACGGTGTCCTCGTGGCCGTCCGGGCAGGTGGCCGGCGCGGAGGACTCGGCCATCGGACGGTTCAGCTCGAACGTGGTGCCGCAGGACCGGCAGCGGTACTCGTAACGGGGCATGGCGTCAGGGTAACCGGAGCGATCAGCCGCGGCGGCGCTTGCCCGGTTTGTGCGACCCGCGATGCGCACGCCGTCCGCGGCGCCGGGCGCCCGGCCGGCCCGGGTTGCCCTGTTCGCCCGGAAGCTCCGGGGGCCGCTGGTGGGCCGAGGCGGCCAGCCGGTCCAAGGCGGCCCTGCGCTGCGCGGTCTGCTCCCGCGCCACCTGATGCGGGTGGCGCGAGCGCCAGTACGGATTGTCGTGCGGCAGATGGCCGCTGACCCGCCCGTACATCCCGAACGTCATCAGCAGCAGGCCGAACACAAAGCTGAACAGGACGTTCTGGAGCCGGAAGGCGAAGAAGTTGTAGCGGGTCTCGAGCAGGGCGAGGTTGAAGAACCCGCTCAGGATGAACGTGATGCCCAGGCCCATATTGAGCGCCGAGGCGAAGTTGCCTCCGATGATCATGCCCGCGAAGAGGATGAAGCCCACGACGATCGACAGCACGCTCAGCGCGCCGTTGGTGTTCAGCCCGGCGATGGTGTCGCCGCCGATGTCGAAGAAGCCCACCTTGTGGATCAGTCCCAGGATGCCGAAGGCGAGCAGCACCAGGCCCATGAGACCGGCGCCGATCCGGTACACCCGGCTCAACCGGTGGTCCACCGGCAGATGCTCGTCGAGCCGAGGACGCCTGGCGAGACGCTTCGGGGAGCGGCCGCCTGGGCCCCGTCGTGTGGGCCCGGCGCCCCGGAAGCTGGGGCCTCCGGCAGCCATGTCCGGCCTCCTTTGCTGGCGTGGTCGCTTGCTGGCGTGCTGGCGTGCTGGCTTGGTGGCTTGGTGGCTTGCTGGCGTGGTGGCGTGCTGGCTTGGTGGCGGATGTGGCTTCCGCATTCAGGATCCGTCGATGGGCGTGGAAGCGCCAAGGGGATGGGCGGGGGTGATCTGCCCCGAGTTGCCCGGGGCCATGGGGCCCCGCGCTGAGCCGCTCCCGCCGGCCGGTGCGCGCCTCAGGCGCCCGTGCCGCGCTCGTCACGGATGGCGGCCACGACCTGGGCGACGGTGCTGCGTACCGCCTCCATCTCGGTGAGGAAGTGCCAGTAGTCCGGATGCCGCCCCTCGAGGCCCGCGACGGCGCGGTCGAGCCGTACGACCGACTCGTCCAGCGGCTGGGCGTGCCGTGGATCGGGGGTGCTGCGCCCGGCCATGGCCAGCCGCTGCGCGTCCCGGATGGCGAACCGGGTCCGCTCGATCTCCTTCGACGGGTCGAACGACACCTCGTCCAGCCGCCGCAGCCGGTCGCCGGCTGCCGACACAGCCTCGTCCGTCGTGTTCAGCAGGGCCCGTACGGTGCTCAGCCGCGCCGTGGCGTCCGCCCACCGCTGCGCGTCGCGCGCGGCCTGTGCCTCCTTGATCGTCTCCTCCGCCTGTGCGACGTTGCGCGCTGCCAGCTCGGGCACCGCCTGCAGGTCCTGCCAGCAGGCCGCGCTGTAGCGGCGGCGCAGCTCGCTGAGAACCGGCTCGACACCGGCGGCGCGGGTCTGCAGGGCCTGGGCGCGGGTGCGCAGCGACACCAGCCGGCGGTCGATCTCGGCGGCCTTGCCCGGCAGCTGCTCCGCCTCGCCGCGCACCGCCTCGGCGGCGCGCAGGACATCGTCGGCCCGCCGGATGGTCTCCTGGACGCCGTGCCGGCCCGCGCCTTCGTTGAGCTTGGTCAGCTCGGGGGACAGCGCGGCGAGCCGGGCGGCGAGGTCGTCGGCCCGCAGCCCGGCGGCCCGTACGGCGTCGAGCGCCTGGGTCGCGGCACGCAGCGCCTGGCGGGCCCGCTCGATGGCGGGTGCGAGGCGGGCGAGCTGGGTCTCGGCCTTCTGGAGCAGCGGGCCCAGGCCCTGGGCGAAGCGGTCGAGATCGGCCTTGACGCGCAGCAGCTCGTCCCTGGCCCGGATCAGCTCCGTACGGGCGCGGGCGGCGGTCGGCGCATCGAGGTCGGCGCGGTCGAGGTCGTGGGCGTCGACGGCGGTGATGTAGCTATGGCTGACCTCGTCGATACGGCGCCCGAGCGCGGCGAACTCGTCGGCGGTCCGGCGGGCGGCCGGGGAGTCGTCCACGGCGTTGATCGTCTCGACGGAGATCCGCAGGTCGCGCTGGGCGGAGTCGAGGTCGTAGAAGGCCGCCGCGGCGGCGTCCTTGGCGGCCTGCGCCTCGGCCCGCTGACTCTCACCCCGCCCCCACCAGCGCCGCGCGCCGCCTCCGGCGAAGGCGGCCGCGGGCAGGGCGACGGCGAGCAGGGACAACGGCAGGACGAGGAGCGCGAGCAGGTCACGTACGGCGGGGCGCGTGGCGACGCGCGTGGCGGCGCGGGGGGCGGGGCGCGTGGCGGCGCGCGCCGGGCGTTCGGTGGCGCTGGGCGTCCCTTGGGCCGAGGTGCTGTCGCCGGCCCCGACGGACCGGGCGGTCGGGTGGCCATCCCCACTCTCGGTGCCCCTGGTGCTCCCACTGGTCCCGAGAGACTCGCGAGTCCCCTTAGCCTCCACGCTCTCGCTGCTCGGACGACGACGGCGTGCTCGCTGCGGGTACGGCTGCGCGTGTGTCGCCGTCACATCCCTCTCCCGTGGTGTGTCCGCCCCAGACCTGGGGCTCATTGTCCCACCAGGTACGGACGACGACACCGGCCGATCAGTTCGCCCTTCGAGCCTGCGAAACGCTGGGCCTTCCGCGCGGCGCCGATCAGTACGCCTCTGCGTGCTTCCGCACGCCGAGACGGCTTTGTGAGCAGGGCTCGCGGGCCATGTAGGCTGTCACCTCGTTCCAGGGCGCATAGCTCAGTGGTAGAGCGCTGCTCTTACAAAGCAGATGTCGGCGGTTCGAATCCGTCTGTGCCCACCGGCCAAAAGACCCCCAGCCGATCATGGCCGGGGGTCTTTGACATCCAGTTTTGACATCAACGGCGGCGGTCAGCCGGTGTCGGGGCGACGTTTCAGCAGCCGGTCCATGTGGCTGACGGCCTCACGCTGCGTGTCCTGGACGACGTGTGTGTACACGTTCATGGTCACCGCGATCTGGCTATGCCCAAGGATCTCCATTACCACACGGGGAGCGACCCCGGCGGCGGTCAGCAGGGTTGCGCAGCCGTGCCGGGCATCGTGCAGCCGGATCACCCGAAGCCCGGCGTTCTTGGCGACCCTGGTGAACGAGCGGTACAGGTTCCGCGGCTCGATAGGCCGGCCGGTGCGAGTCGTGAAGACGTAGCCGGTCTCTTCCCATTTCTCCCCGGCTCGCTCGCGCATGGCGGCTTGCCTCATTCGCTGCCACCGAAGGGGCGCGATGCAC